>JBDSRE010000112.1:0-4307 GCA_039929465.1 Sphingomicrobium sp.
GACATCGGGGACATCGCCTTCGATGATCTTGCGCGCGAGACCCTCGGCGATGGCGGTCTTGCCGACCCCGGGATCACCGACATAAAGCGGGTTGTTCTTCGACCGGCGGCACAGGATTTGCACTGTCCGGTCGACCTCTGACATGCGCCCGATCAGCGGGTCGACCTTGCCCGCTCTGGCCTTGTCGTTGAGGTTGACGGTGAATTGCTGGAGCGCGCTTTCCTTTTTGCCCTCTGGCTTTTCGGTCTTTTCCTCGCCGCCCTCGGTGGGGCGGCTGTCGACGACGCCTTCGCCCTTGCCGACGCCGTGGCTGATATAGGTCACCGCATCGAGCCGGCTCATGTCCTGCTGCTGGAGGAAATAGACGGCGTAGCTTTCGCGTTCGGAGAATAAGGCAACGAGGACATTGGCGCCGTTGACTTCGTCGCGGCCTGGCGACGACTGGACGTGGAGGATGGCGCGCTGGACGACTCGCTGGAAGCCCGAGGTCGGGGTAGAATCGGGGGTCCCGTCGGCGATCAACGCGCCCAGTTCATGGTCGAGATACTGGCGCACGCTGGCGCGCAATTCATCGCGGTTGACCCCGCAGGCGATCATCACCTTCGATGCATGCTCGTCATCGACAAGCGCGACGAGAAGGTGCTCGAGCGTCGCATATTCGTGGCGCCGGCTGCGCGCTTCTTCGAGCGCATCGTTGAGGGTCTTTTCAAGTTCGCGAGCAAAACTGGGCATTGAAGTCAAATCTCCCCGCCCGCCGAACCACGGCCGGGCTCCGGCACGCAATGTCATACCGCTCGGGCTGTCAATCAAGTGTGGATGCGGTGATTATCCCCAATTTTCGCGCGCTTGGCCGCAGTCCGGCGGCGGGAATCAGCCCTTTTTGAACAATTCCTCGGCCGCGCTGCGGTGTTTGGCGACGGTGTCCATATGGGCTTCGACCCGGGCGATTTCGATTTTAAGAGCTGCGACACGTTCGTCGAGCTCGGCAACGCTCAAGGGGTCGAGATCCTGCCGTGCGAGCTCCGTCAAAGGATCGCCGGGGTTGCTTGGGAACAGTTCGTCAATGTCCATTGCGGCGCGAGATTTGACCCGCTCGCGGCGCGAGTCAATAAGCCACTGCGCCGATGCCCGATATCCCAAGCTCAATGATCGCTGCGGTCGCGCCCCAGACCGAGGGGGCCGACGAGATCGCCCTGGTCGAACGGTCGGTTCCGCAGCCGGGGCCGGGCGAAGTGCTGGTCAGGGTCGCTGCAGCAGGGGTCAACCGGCCCGACATCCTCCAGCGCCGGGGAATCTACCCGCCGCCGCCCGGAGCGTCCGATATCCTCGGGCTCGAAATCGCCGGGACGGTGATCGAGACAGGCGGCGGCGCGGAACATCTGCTCGGCAAGACGGTCTGCGCGCTGGTCGCGGGCGGCGGCTATGCCCAATATTGCGTCGCGCCTGCGGGAACTTGTCTGACTGTGCCCGATGTCCTCACCTTGGCCGAGGCTGCGGCGCTGCCCGAAACCCTGTTTACCGTCTGGGTCAATTTGTTCGAGCGCGGGTTCGCCGCGGACGGCGACCGGGTGCTTGTCCATGGCGGGACCAGCGGCATCGGGACGATGGCCATCGCGCTCGGCAATTTATTCGGGCTCAGAGTCATCGTCACGTGCGGCAGCGACGAGAAATGCGCCGCCGCGGTGGCGCTTGGAGCGATTGCGGCGATCAACTACCGGACCAGGGATTTCGAGGCGGAAGTAAAGGCGCTGACGGGGGGCGAGGGGGTCGCCGTGGTGCTCGATATGGTCGGCGGCGACTATGTCTCGCGCAACCTCGCCTGCCTCGCCGATGACGGACGCCATGTGTCCATCGCCTTCCAGCGCGGGGCCAAAGCTGAAATCGCCATTCCCGAGGTCATGCGGCGGCGGCTTACGCTGACTGGATCGACTCTCCGCGCGCGGTCGGTGGAATTCAAGACCTTGGTCGCGGATGAGCTCGCGCGCACCGTCTGGCCCTATGTTGAGGACGGCCGACTGAAGCCGGTCATCGACCAGCTGTTCCCGTTGGATCAGGCCGCTGCCGCCCATGCGCGGATGGAAGCGGGCGAGCATGTCGGGAAAATCGTACTCGAGATTTCGCACTGAGCCACGGCAAATGTGTCACGCTGCCAGTCGTGCCCGTTCCGCCGGCCGGATTGCACGCAGATCGTCGGCCATCGCGCGCTCGCCAACTGCAAGATCGTAACGGGACTGCAGGTTTAGCCACAAATCGGGACCATTGCCGAGATAGCGGCCAAGGCGGAGTGCGGTCGCCGCGGTGATCGGCTTCTTCGCATTCATGATGTCATACAAATGCTGACGCGAAATTCCGATAGCCTTGGCAACGGCCACCGTAGTTACTGCCAAGGCGGGTAACACGTCCCGCCGCAGGATCGTGCCCGGATGAACGGGGCGAAGCCCGGTAAGCAACTTGTTGGT
Source organism: Sphingomicrobium sp. (assembly GCA_039929465.1). Classification (GTDB taxonomy): domain Bacteria; phylum Pseudomonadota; class Alphaproteobacteria; order Sphingomonadales; family Sphingomonadaceae; genus Sphingomicrobium. Next base: position 2,460 of record JBDSRE010000112.1, read on the forward strand.
CATAGTCCGGCCATCCTTCGCTTTAATGGTAATCTTCGAGATCGACATCGACAGCGTCCGGCGGTTCAAATGCATAGGTCGGCCGATAATTCGCCGTTACCCGAACGCTGAATCGGGCAGGTTTTCCTTTCAGCGAATGGAAATGCCATCCCGGCACATCCATCTGATCGGCAGCAGTCGCCACATCGAGCGCCGTTAATTGTGCTTCCACCCGATCAACCGCGGACCCGCTCACCGGGAGTTTCGAAGCATCACCCTTGGCGGCGAACTGCTTGAGCGGTTTGCTGCGAATGCTCCGGATCATCGATGATTATGTAAGCTATGTGCTTACGCGTGTCAACGCTCGGCTTACAAGAGACAGAGTTCATTTGAGACTCGCCATGTGAAACTCGGCTTGCTCCAAGGGCGCGCCGCGAGTACACCCCAGTCCACGCTGGCCGCTCCCTAAAAGGGGCGGCCCTATTCATTTCTAACGACTGGAGAAAATTGGTGGCCCAGCCCCTGATGCCCCACGCGACCGCTTCATGGCTGGTCGAAAACAGCTCGCTGACTTTTGAACAGATCGCCGAATTTTGTGGCCTTCATATCCTCGAGGTGCAGGCGATCGCCGACGATACCGCGGCGACCAAGCTGACCGGGCGTGATCCGTTGCGCGCCGGCGAGCTGACCCATGAGGAAATCGAGAAGGGTCAGAAGGATCCCGATTACGTGCTCCAGATGCACAAGGCACCCGACCCGGTGACCCGCACCAGGGGCCCGCGCTACACCCCGGTGTCGAAGCGCCAGGAAAAGCCTGACGGAATCGCCTGGATCATTAAGAACCACCCCGAAGTGACTGACGGCCAGATCAGCAAGCTCATCGGCACCACGCGCACGACCATTTCGGCGATCCGCGGGCGGAGCCATTGGAATATGGCCAATATCACCCCCAAGGACCCGGTGACTTTGGGCCTTACCCGCCAGAGCGAGCTTGATGCCGCGGTGGCCAAGGCGGCCAAGGCCTCGGGCGCTCCGCCGCCGACCGACACCACTTTCGACAGCGACCGCGATGCGCTGATCACGGAGCTTCGAGCCGAGCGCGAGCAGAATGTTCGTGATGCCGCTGCCGCGCTTGCCGCCGAGACCGCCGGGGATCCGTCCGATGACGATATCGTGCCGGGTATCCGCGACCCGTTCAAACCGCTTCCGGCTGCTTGATTTGCGGGTGTGCGGAGGCCAAGGATTGCGCGATGGATGACGCTGGAATCGGCAAGCTCAACTTCGAGGACGCACTGAAGCGGCTCGAGGAGATTGTTCGAACGCTCGAAAAAGGCGAGGCGCCGCTCGACCAGTCGATCGAGCTTTACCAGGAGGGCGACCGGCTCAAGCGCCATTGCGAGGCCCGGCTCAAGGACGCGCAGATGCGGATCGAGCAGATCGCGCTGGGCAAGGATGGCAAGCCGGCGGGCATGACGCCGTTCGATGCCGGTTGAATTGGTCGATCGTTTAAGCGCCGAACTGGGCCGCGAAACCGTCCGTGTCTCCGCCGACGTCGACCGCTTTTTCGGTGACTTGCTCAAGCCTCCAGGCGACAGCCGCGACCGGCTTTACGAGGCGATGCGCCATGCCGCGATCGGCGGCGGAAAGCGCCTTCGGCCATTGCTCACCACCGCCGCCGCGCGGCTATTCGCGATCGGCGACGAGCGTGCGCTGCGCCTCGCCTGCGCGATCGAGGCGATCCACGTTTATTCGCTGATCCACGATGATCTGCCGTGCATGGACGATGCCGATCTTCGCCGCGGCAAGGCGTCGGTGCACAAGGCGTTCGGCGATGCGGTTGCGGTGCTCGCCGGCGACAGCCTTCATGCG
>JBDSRE010000113.1:0-8143 GCA_039929465.1 Sphingomicrobium sp.
GTGCTTGCCGGGGCAATCACCATGTTGCTGACCGACCGTAATTTCCAGACCAGCTTCTTCGATGCCAGCGGCGGCGGCAACGTCGTCCTCTACCAGCATCTGTTCTGGTTTTTCGGCCATCCCGAAGTGTACATCATGATCCTGCCCGGCTTCGGTATGGTCAGCCAGATCGTCGCCACCTTCAGCCGCAAGCCGGTGTTCGGCTATCTCGGCATGGCTTATGCACTGGTCTCGATCGGGGCGATCGGGTTCATCGTCTGGGCCCACCACATGTTCACTACCGGCATGAGCGTCGATGAAAAAATGTATTTCACCGCCGCGACGATGGTCATCGCGGTGCCCACCGGGGTCAAGATCTTCAGCTGGATCGCGACCATGTGGGGCGGGTCGATCAGCTTCGAAACGCCGATGCTGTGGGCGATCGGCTTCATCTTCCTGTTCACCGTTGGCGGAGTGACCGGGGTCGTGCTCGCCAATGGCGGGGTCGATAACTACATGCACGACACATATTATGTGGTCGCCCATTTCCATTATGTGCTCAGCCTTGGAGCGGTGTTCGCGATCTTCGGCGGCTTCTATTACTGGTTCCCGAAAATGAGCGGGAAGATGTATGTCGAGTGGATGGGCAAAGCCCATTTTTTCATCATGTTCATTGGTGTCAACATCGTCTTCTTCCCGATGCATTTCCTCGGGCTCGACGGCATGCCCCGGCGCATTCCCGATTATACTCCGGCCTTCGCTTATTGGAACAAGGTCGCGACGATCGGCTATATGGTGACCATCGTCGGGGTGGGCATTTTCTTCGTCAACATTATCTGGTCGCTGTTCGCCGGCAAGAAGGCGCCGGACAATCCATGGGGCGAAGGCGCGACCACGCTTGAATGGACTCTGCCGAGCCCGCCGCCCTTCCACCAATTCTCGACTTTGCCAAAGATCGACTAGGGCGCTGTGAGATGGGGCCGGCCTGCGTCTGCAGGGCGGCCCTTCCCTGTCGCTAGCCTACCCCTCGGCTGATCGAAGCCGTATCAGCCGCCCGCGGGCGGCGCGGCGACGCTGATCAGCTGGAGCCGGAAGCGGAGCACGCTATTGGCCGGGATCGGGCCCTTGTCGGCGCTGCCGTAACCAAGCTCGGGCGGAATCCACACTAACCATTCGTCACCGGGCCGCATCAGCTTGAGCGCCTGAGTGAAGCCGGGAACGAAATCGCCAACCCCGCCAACCAGCGGCTCGCCCCGCTCGAAACTGCTGTCGAAGGTCGTGCCATCGGTCAGCTTGCCTTCGTAATTGAAGGTCACGATGTCGCCGTCCTTGGTCGGAACTCCAGTTGCCGGGCCGGAGGCAAGGATGAAATATTCGAGCCCGCTGGGCGTTGTGACGACGTGGCGCGCTTTGGCGTTGCGGAGCATGAATTCGGGACCAGCGGCGGTGTCGGGCGGGACCGGAACAGTGGCGCAGGCGGAGGCGGCGAGCGGCAGCAGGGCCGCGATGATGATCTTGTTCATAGACAGCATTCTAACGCAGTGAGCGAATGTGGGGAATGCCGATTATCGAACTCGCACAGCCTTGACGATCTTGACCTCCGGATCGAGCATCTGGCCTCTCATGATGCCCTGGACCTTCGTCACCGAGACCGGCTGCTCGAAAATCTTGCGCACTACGTCCATGCCTTCGGTAACATGGCCGAAGGCGGCGAAACCGGCGGAGTCACCGCCCGGCGCTCCGGCGTCGAAGCCGGGGGTGTCGTCGAGCAGGATGAAGAAATCGGCGCGCGCCGATCCGGGTTCGAGCCGAGCCATGGAGATTGCACCGGCGCTGTTCTTGATCCCCGTCTTGGTGCTCGGCTCGTGCGCGATCGGCGGGTAAAGCAGCCGCGCGTCGGTGCGAACCCCGGCCTGGATCAGCCCGCCATCACCCATTTTCATCGCCCGGTAAAAGCTCTGTCCATCGAATCGGTGGGTATCGACGTAATGGAGGAAATTGGCGGTCGTCACCGGCGCCCGACCGCGGTCGAGGGCGATGACGATCCGGCCGAGGCTAGTCTCGATCGCCACTGGAACGAGCTTTTCCTGAGGCGCTTGTGCCGGAGGAGACCCAGGGACTTGGGCGAGTCCCGGGGTGGCAAGTGCTGCGACAATCGCAGCGAGGATGATTCGCTTGGTCATGGCCCCTTCTAACAGCGCTTTGCCGAGCGGGAGAGGGGTTTTCGCAACAGGACCAAGCTTCTATAGGCGCACCCGTGACCTCAATTCCGATCGTCAACCACACTAGCCTCGCCGCCGACTGGCGCGACATCTTCGCGCTGACCAAGCCGCGCGTGATGAGCCTGGTGGTGTTCACCGCGCTTGCCGGACTGCTCGCGGCACCGGTGATGCCGCCGTTCGTAATTGGCTTCACCGCAATCCTGTGCATCGCGCTCGGCGCCGGAGCATGCGGGGCGCTCAATCAATGGTATGAAGCGGACATCGACGCCAAGATGCGGCGCACCGCCAAGCGTCCGCTTCCGGCCGGCCGGATGGAGCGAGGGACTGCGCTTCATTTCGGAGTCGGCCTTGGGGTGTTCTCGGTGCTTATGATGGGGGTCGCCGCCAATTGGCTCGCTGCCACGCTGCTAGCGGTGTCGATCCTGTTTTATGTCATTGTCTACACGATGTGGCTGAAGCCGCGAACGGCGCAGAACATCGTCATTGGCGGCGCCGCGGGCGCGTTCCCGCCCTTGATCGGCTGGGTCGCAGCGACCGGCGAGGTCGCGCCGCTGCCGCTGCTGCTGTTCGCGATCATCTTCCTGTGGACCCCGCCGCACTTCTGGGCGCTGAGCCTGTTCATCCGTTCGGATTACGCCAATGCCGGAATCCCGATGCTTCCCGTGGTCGCTGGGCCGGGCAGCACAAGGAGGCACATTTTCTTTTACAGTCTGCCCATGGCCGCCGCGGCGGTGGCGCCGTGGCTGCTCGGCCTGACCGGGGCGATTTACGGTGTCGCCGCGCTGGCGCTGAGCGTGATGTTCGTCGCGCTGACCGTGCCGGTGCTCGCCAACCGCGCTACCGAGCCGACCGGAATGGCGCCAGAAAAGCGCTTGTTCGGCTTTTCGGTGATCTATCTATTCGCGCTGTTCGGTGCGCTCGTTGCCGACCGGTGGCTGGCATGACTCGGATCGTCGGCGAGGAGTCGCCAACCGAGACCGAGGTCATCCGCACCCGGCAGCGCGCTCGGGCGCGGATTATGGCGTGGATGCTCGGCGCGTTCGTCATCCTGCTGTTCTTCATCACCATCGCCAAGACCGGGCAGAATTGGTGAACGCGGTTGCGCAGAAGAATGGTCGAACGGCGCTGATGATGGCGGGAATTGTCGCCGCAATGCTTGGCCTCGCCTTCGCTTCGGTGCCGCTTTACCGCATTTTCTGTGAGGCGACCGGACTTGGCGGGACGACCCGCCGCGCCGCTGCTGCGCCGGGTGCCGTCGCGGGCGATATCGCGGTCCGGTTCGATGCCAATGTCAGCCGCGGTCTGCCGTGGACGTTCGAGCCGGTTCAACGGGTGGTCAAGGTCGCGCCCGGCGCCCGCACGCAAATCCTCTATCGCGCCGAAAACCTCAGCAACCGGACCATCACCGGCCAGGCGGTGTTCAATGTCTCGCCCGACCAGGCCGGCCGCTATTTCAACAAGATCGCGTGTTTTTGCTTCACCGAGCAGACGTTGAACCCGCACCAGAAGGTCGACATGCCGGTGGTGTTCTTCGTCGACCCCGCAATGATCGACGACCCCGATGCCGACCAAGTCCGCGAAATAACCTTGAGCTACACATTTTACCCAGTGGAAAGTGGCGCCCGGGGCCGCTAGAGCGCGGGTTACGGCAACAGGAAAGCTTGCGGCATGGCGGCGACAAAGCATCACGATTATCACCTCGTCGATCCCGACCCATGGCCGATCATCGGCGCCTTTGCCGGCGGGTTGCTGTTCGGCGGGCTGGTGATGTCCTGGCACGACAATCCCTATGGCAAGTTCGTCGCCGCTCTGGGTGCGATCGGGGTCTTCACGACCATGTACAATTGGTGGTCGAATACCATCCGCGAGGCGCACACCGGCTATCACACCCCGGTCGTTCAGCTTCACCTGCGCTACGGCATGATCCTGTTCATCGCGTCCGAAGTGATGTTCTTCCTCGCCTGGTTCTGGGCCTTTTTCGACAGCTCGTTGTTTCCTTCGTCCGTTGCGGCGGTCGGCGGGCACTGGCCGCCCAAGGGCATCGAAGTGCTCGATCCGTGGGGCTTCCCGCTGCTCAACACCCTGATCCTGCTGTGCTCTGGGACAACCGTTACCTGGGCCCATCATTCGCTCATCACCGGGGATCGGAAAGGGCTTAAACTTGGCCTTTTGCTGACCATCGGCCTCGGCCTGTTATTCTCGTCCATTCAGGCGTGGGAATATGCCCATGCGCCGTTCGCCTTCAAAGGCAATATTTACGGCGCCACCTTCTTCATGGCGACTGGCTTTCATGGGTTTCACGTCATCGTCGGGACCATTTTCCTGACCGTCTGCTATTTGCGCGCGCGCCGCGGCGACTTCACCCCAAAGCAGCATTTCGGGTTCGAGGCGGCCGCCTGGTACTGGCATTTCGTCGATGTCGTATGGTTGTTCCTGTTCATCTCGATTTACGTCTGGGGTGGATGGGGCGCCCCACACGCCGGCTGAGGTGACAGCGGGCTCTCCGCTCGTCGCTGCGCTGAAGGGGCTATGCCCGCGCTGCGCCGCGCCGGGGCTGTTCGACGGCTTGGTCAAATTCGCGCCCACATGCCGCGCTTGCGGACTAGACTTCGCGTCGTTCAATGTCGGCGACGGGCCGGCGGCGTTCCTCATCCTGATTGTCGGCGCAATCGTTACTGGCGGCGCGATTTGGGTCGAACTTGCTTTCACCCCGGCCTGGTGGGTGCACCTGATGTGGGTGCCAGTTGCTGCCCTATTAACCGTCGTTGGCTTGAGGCTTGGCAAGGCGGCTCTGCTAGCGCTTGAATATACGCATAGTGCGCGCGAAGGGCGAATCGGCCGATGACCCGCCGGGTGCCGATCCTCGCGAGTATCCTGGTGGCGCTCGCGGTCGCGGTGATGATTTGGCTGGGACTGTGGCAGCTTCAGCGTGCGACGTGGAAGCAAGGACTGATCGACCGTTACGCCAAGGCCGAGGGCATGCCGCCGATTGCCTGGCCGACAGTCTCGCCCGAACCCGATGCACTCCCACTGTTTCGTTACGCGACCGGCAATTGCCTGCGAATCGAGGGCAAGAGCAGCCGGGCTGGCGAGAATCGTTCGGGCGAAATCGGTTATGTCCAAATCCGCGATTGCGCGACCGGAACCGCGAGTCCGGGGATGAGCGTCGAGATCGGCTGGTCGAAAAACCCCAATGCCCAGACTCCGTGGAGCGGCGGCCCGGTCAGCGGGATCATCGTACCCGACCGGCGATCAGGCATGCGGCTGGTCGCTGCCACCGCAGCGCCGGGGCTCGAGCTGAGCAAGGTGCCGAGCGTTGATACCATCAGTTCGGTCACGCCCGCCGGCCATAAGGGCTATGCCGCGACGTGGTTCGCCTTCGCGCTGATCGCGCTCATCATTTACGGCCTCGCCTTGCGCCGCCGCAACCGGGACGACGCAGCCGAGCGATGATCGGCGATCTCCACACCATTATCGCCGAGCCGTGGGCCGATTGGGGGCTGATCGATTGTGGCTACGGTCGCAAGCTTGAACGCTATGGATCGGTCATCGTCGCCCGCCCCGAACCGCAAGCGATGTGGGCTCCGGCGAGAGCCAATTGGAGCCCCGACGCAAGCTTCGTTCCGGGATCGGACGAGGACGGCGGCGGGCGTTGGGTCGAGCATCGCCCGGTCCCGCGCAGCTGGGAGCTGAGCCGTGGCCCGGTCCGCTTTTATGCGTCGCTGACCCCCTTCCGCCATCTCGCTTTTTTCCCCGACATGGCGCCGCAATGGGACTGGATGCGCGCGAGGACTAGTGATGAAGCAGAGGTGCTTAATCTGTTCGGTTACACCGGGGTCGGGAGCCTGGTGCTGAGCGAAGCCGGAGCTCGGCTGACCCACGTCGATGCGTCGAAGAAATCGGTCGAGTCGGGCAAGGCCAATGCTGCGCTTTCGGGCCTTGCCGAGCGCCCCATTCGCTGGATGATCGACGACGCCGGGAAATTCGCCGCGCGCGAGGTCCGGCGCGAACGGCGCTACGACGGTATCCTGCTCGACCCGCCCAAATTCGGTCGCGGCCCCGACGGCGAGCTGTGGCGGCTGGAAGACAATCTCGAGCCGCTGCTCGCCGATTGCCGCAAGCTGCTCGACACCGACAGCCGATTCCTCGTGCTTACGGTCTATGCGGTCCGCATGTCGGCGCTGGCTATCGGCGAGCTCGTGCAACAAGTGCTTGGCGATCTCGGCGGAACGGTCGAAGTCGGCGAAATGGCGGTGCGCGAGGAAGCGCGCGGACTACTCCTTCCGACCGCGATATTCGCCCGCTGGTCGAACGACTAGGTTCTAGCAGCGCGGATCGCGGCGCCTGCGGCGAACGGCGCCAGCGCCACCAGGCCGAGCGAGATTGCTCCCTCGAGCAACAGCGCGCCCGCACCGCCTCCGCCGCCATAAGCCGAAGCGAAGATCAACAGCGGTATCGCAAGCGGGAACAGTAGCAAGCCGGCAAGAGATCCGGCGCGGGGCAATCCGGCGGTCGCCGCCGCGATCATCACCGCCAGCGCGGCCAAACCCAGAGTTCCGACCGCGAGCGAAACCAGCACTCGCCAAAGTGCCGCCGAATCGAGGCCGAAGAGAATCGCAGCCGGAAGCGCTGCGGCAATCAGCAGCGGCCCGAAAGATAGCCAATGGGCGATGATTTTGGCCACTGCGGTCAGCTCGTCGGCGACACCGTGGAGGAATAGCTGGTCGAGCACTCCATCGGCTCGGTCGGGCTCGACCAGCCGCTCGATTGGAAGCAGCGCGGCGGTGAGAGCGGCAACCCACAACACGCCCGGGCCGACCCGGGCAAGCAATTGTGCGTCGGGTCCGATGGCGAAGGGGATAAGGATGGCGACAAGCAGAAAAAAGACGATCGGAAGCCATGCTCCACCCGAAAACGCGCGCCGCAAATCGCGCCGGATCAGCGCTTCGATCATCGCCCGAGCTCGAGACGCTGCCACGCGCCGGGAAGGGATACATGCGACGCGGCGAGGACCCCACCGCCGCTTGCGCGATGCTCGGTTATGACCGCTTCGAGCCGCTCGGCGCCATCGCGGTCAAGCCCGTTCAATGGTTCGTCGAGCAGCCACAAGCGCGCTTCCGAAGCGATCACTCGGGCGATGCTGGCGCGCTTGAGCTGACCCGACGAGAGGATTCGCACCGGCACTTCTTGCAGTGCCTCAAGGCCCATCGCAGTCATTGCTCCATTGCCCCTGCTTCGCGCCCAAAATGCGAGCGCCCGATCCAAAGGGAGTTCGCGGTCGAGCGCGACATGATCGTCGGCGAGCGCCGCCGGATCCGCCTCGACCCGGCCCTGTTCGGCGTGCAAAAGCCCGGCTGCGAGCCGAAGCAGGCTCGACTTGCCGCTTCCGTTCGGCCCGCCAATGTGGAGCGCACTGCCGGGTTCGAGTGCCAGGTCGAGCTGTTCGAATAACAGTCTTCCGCCGCGCATCAGCGCGACTCCCTCGAAGCGCAGCAGCGCGCTCACGCCGGGCCATCCTCAAGCATGTGCATGTCATCGTCCCTGAGTCCGAAATGATGGCCGATTTCGTGGATCAGAACGTGGGTGACGAGGTGCTCGAGGCTGTCGTCCCCATCGGCCCATTCATCGAGGATCGGGCGGCGGAACAGGCGCACCCGGTCGGGCAGTCCGCCCGATTGCTCGACGCTTCTCTCGGTCAGCGGGGTGCCTTCATACATCCCGGTCAACTCGAACGGATTGGCAATGCCCATCTCGGCCAAAGTACCCTCGTCGGCGAAATCCTCGACTGTCAGCACGACGTCGCCAAGGTGGCTGGCGAAGGCCGGTGGCAACGAATGCAGCGCGGCGCGCGCGATGCCCTCGATTTCTTCGCCCGTTGGTGCTGGTCCATGCCGCCGCATCGCCGCCGCATAGGGGCAGGCGATAGGCTCGGGCAAGGTTGC
>JBDSRE010000114.1:0-2929 GCA_039929465.1 Sphingomicrobium sp.
TGATACCGCGCGATGCGTCATCGTCGCATGGAGCAAGCGTTCGGTCGGGGCCGAGGGGCATTTTGTGTGCGACGAGGCAGCACGGGCCAAGAAGGCCGGAAGCTATGTCCCGATCAAGATCGACGAGGTCGATCCACCGCTCGGCTTCGGCGGCATCCAGGCGTTGTCCTTCGTCGGCTGGAAGGGCAAGCGCAGCGATCCGCGGTTCCGGGCGCTGGTCGATGCAGTCAAGGTGCATGTAACGGGCGACGCGCCAGTGGTTCGGCGGACGGCGACAGCCCAACCCAAGGTGTCGCGGCGAACGGCGATCGCGGGCGGGGTCGGTGCGCTGGCGGTTGCCGGGGTCGGCGGCTGGGCGCTGCTCAAGCCGGGCGGTGCGGCGTCGGACAGCATTGCAGTACTCCCGTTCGCCAATCTCAGCGGCGATCCCGCCCAGGCCTATTTTTCTGACGGCATGGCGGAGGAATTGCGAAGTGCCTTGTCTCGCATTGCCCGCCTGAAAGTCGTGGCCCGCACTTCGTCGGAAATGCTTCGTGATACTGACGCCAAGACGGCCGCTTTCAAGCTCGACGTCGCCAACGTCCTCACCGGCAGTGTCCGCCGGTCGCCCTCGACGATCCGCGTGGCCGCGCAATTAATCGACGGTCGCAATGGCCTTGAGTTATGGTCGCAGAGCTTCGACCGTCCGTTTGGGGACATCCTCCAGATTCAGACCGGGATCGCGACCAGCGTGGCCGAGGCGCTTTTCCTCAGGTTGGGCAGCAAGGAACGCGACGCCTTGTCGATCGGAGGAACCAAGGTCGCCGCCGCACAGGACCTGTTGTTGCAGTCGACTCCAGCACGAAACGCCGACAGCGAGGCAGGCGTGTTGCATGCGCTTTCTCTGATCGACGCGGCTATCGCGCTCGACCCGAATTATGCCGAGGCCCATGCCAGCAGAGGTTTGGCTCTCGGTGGCTATGCGGGAGCATATGTTCGCGACGTCGGAGAATATCGCGCTCGCATGGCGGATGCCAAGGCTTCCGCCAGGCGGGCAATCGCGATCGAGCCCCGCCTCTCGACCGGCTATGCGAGCCTTGGGGCGATTTATCGCAACGAGTTGAATTTCGGCGGCGCCCTTATTGAGTTTCGGCGGGCGCTTGCGCAGCCAGGCTCGGATGTTACGACGCTTAGAATCTACAGTTCGATGCTCAGCCAGATCGGGCGATTTGACGATGCCCTGCGAATGATCGAATCCGCGTCTAAACTGGATCCCCTCGATCCCGCATCGGTCGGAGTACATCTTTCAGTCCTGATCCATGCTCGCCGCTATCCGGAGGCGGTGGGTTTCGCGCGGCGCCAACTCCGGATCCTACCCGGTAGATCCCGCCTTCACACTAACCTAGGCAATGCACTGCTTTTCCTCGGCAAGTATGCCGAGGCTCGACGCGAATATCTCGCCGCACCGCCGGAAAGCCTTTACCGGATGATTGGCTTGGCCTTCCTCGCTGCCCGCGAAGGCAATCGCGCCGACGCCGAGCGGCAGCGCCAGGAAATCGTTCGCCTCTACGGCGATGCCGCCCATTACCAATATGCGCAGATCGATGCCCAGATGGGAAACAAGGATCGCGCGTTTGCCGAGCTTGAGCTTGCATGGAAAATCCGAGATCCCGGTCTCGCCGGGATACGCGTCGATCCGTTCGTTGATCCGTTGAGGGGCGATCCACGGTTTGCCAACATTATCACCAGGCTCCATTTCCCCTGATCAGCTACCGTGAGCCGCGCATTTGAGGCAATCCGTCAGCGGATACTCGGAAACAGCCCGCGTGCCTAACCGACAAATACTCCTAGTGTCTGCAATGGGTCGTTTCCGGACATTACCGCATAGCGTCCGTTTAGGGTGGAAAACGGACATTAGGGTGAAGTCGCAAGCTGCCTGATTAAGGTCGGCCAATGGTCCAGGCCCCCAAAGAAACTCTCAACCCGGGCACGCTCGTTCAGGCCGTGTTGGAATGAGTCATTGAACTTCGTGAAATTACTGCTGACGCCGTAAGTGGGGATCCCGGCACCACGGAAATGGACTCCGTCGGTCCCGCCCGCCGACATATTGTAGTTTAAAGGAATACCTGGGAAGCGGCTGTGTACAGCTTTCGCTATGGCTTCATCGATTGTTGGATTGCGAGGGGAGAAACCACTTTCTGGTGACTGATCCGAGACTCTCCATTCGGCGCTAGGGTTCTTTCCAGCGCGCGCGAGCTGTGATTGCACCGTGGCAATTGGAATGCCGGGAAAGATCCTACAATTTATCGTAGCAGTCGCGCTTTGCGGCAGCGCATTGTCGGCATGTCCTCCACGAATTCTTGTTGCGACGCAGGTAGTCTGAATCCTGCCCGCATGCTCGGGGGCGGCAGACAGAATAGCGGCGGCAGCAGCGTCGTTTGGATCATCAGCGAACTTCCGCATCGCCGCGCCCAGCTCACCGAGCTCATCGGCACCGACGCGTCGGAAGAAATCTCGGGTGATGTCGTTCGCCATTGCGGGGAAGCTGTAGTCCGCGACGTTCTTTAAGACTGTCGCGAGTTCGATGATGGCATTGTCCTTGCGCGGGGCTGAACTGTGGCCCCCCGGGTTGCGAACCGTCACTTCGTAGGTCGCGTAAGTCTTTTCGGCGACCTGAACTACATACGCTTCAGCCTTACCCGCTGCGTCGAGAATGCCACCGCCTGAATCCGAGTTCAGCGCGAACTCCGGACTGAGGCGCCGGACCTTTTTCAACATCGCAACAGTGTTGGTGAACCCGCCCACCTCCTCGTCCCCGGTGAACAACAGGATGACATCCCGATTGGGACGGAATCCCTCCCGCTTTAGTTCAATGAATGCCGCCGTGAGCTGCGCGACGTCGAACTTGTTGTCCGAGGCACCGCGGCCGATGAAATAGCCGTTTTCTTCG
>JBDSRE010000115.1:0-2517 GCA_039929465.1 Sphingomicrobium sp.
AAGCTCTACCATTTCGCGCGCTTCGACATCGGCATTCTTCAGGCCTACCTCGGGATCATGGCGGCGCCACTTTATTGTACCCGGACTGCGTCGCGGCTGGCGCGCACTTACACTGACCGCCACGGACTTAAAGATCTGGTGCGCGAATTGCTCGGTCAGGAAATCAGCAAGCAGCAGCAGACCAGCGACTGGGGCGCACAGGAATTGAGCGAGGCGCAGCGCGATTATGCCGCGAGCGACGTGCGTTTTCTCCACGCGCTCAAGGCCAGGCTTGACGTCCAGCTCGAGCGCGAGGGTCGCGCCGATTTGGCCCAGTCCTGTTTCGATTTCCTTCCCGTTCGTGCCCGGCTCGACCTTGCCGGCTGGCCCGAGCAGGACATCTTCGCCCACGACGGCTGATGAGCAACGCTGCCACCCGCGATCGCCGATCGAAACAACGCTGGGCGGTGCCTGGCGGCGCTCACGATCGGCTTGTCCGGTTGACCAAGATCGCGCTTCCAAGCGCGGTCGGGGTGCTCATCGCCATCTTAGCGCTGGCCCCGCTCGACCGAAGCGGCGACATCAGTTTCATCCTCGACAAAAAGAAGGTCGCCAATGCGCCCGAGCGGATGCGAGTCGAAGCGGCGCGCTATTCCGGGATCGACGACAAGGGCCAGCATTTCACCGTCTTGGCGAAGCGCGCGGTGCAGCCCACGGCGGAAGTGCCGGTGGTCGACATCGAACGGATTACCGCCGAACTCGCGCTGGCCAAGGGACCGCTCAAACTCTCGGCGAACTCCGGGCGCTATAATATCGATAGCCAGAAGATCCTGGTCAACGGCGCGATCGCGGTCGCTGGGCCTGACGGCTTCACCCTTCGAACGCGAGACGTGTCGGTTGATCTGAAAACGCGCAAGCTGGCCAGCGCCGGTCCGGTCAGCGGCCGAATCGGTCTCGGGCCGTTTTCGGCCGGGCGGATGCGCGCGGACCTTGGCAACCGCAGCGTCATCCTCGATGGCGGCGCGCGCTTGAAAATCGAGCAAGGGACCGTCAGATGAGTGGGATGCGTGCTTTTCGTCCGATCATTGCCCTCGCCGGCCTCATCGCCACCGCTGCTTTTGCCCAGTCGCAAGCGGGCGGCACTTCCGCGCTTAAGGGTCATGACAGCAATGCCCCGGTCGATGTCAGCGCCGACCGAATCGAGGTCCAGGACCGCGCCGACCGGGCGATTTTTGCCGGCAATGTCCACGTCCGCCAAAATGAGCTGGCCCTCGATACGCAGCGGCTGACGGTCGCCTATTCGAACGATGGCGGAGTCCAGATCCAGCGGCTTGACGCCGCCGGTGGAGTGACCGTCATTAGTCCGTCGGAGAAAGCCACGGGCAATTTCGGCATCTACGACCTCAACCGCAAATTGATCACACTGATCGGCAACGTCGAGCTGACCCGAGGCGGCAGCCGCATTCTGGGCCAGCGGCTGACCATCGATCTCGCCAGCGGGCGAGCGGTGGTCGACGGCGGTCCGCCGGGTGTGAACCAGAGCGGCGGACGAGTGACCGGGCACTTCACGGTTCCAAAGCGCAACGGCAACTGACCGGCGAGATGAACGAAGCGGCGACCTTCGCGCGCCCGGCGAGCGACGATCAATTGAACGGCGGCGGGCTCGACGTGCGCTCGATCGCCAAAGCCTATGACCGGCGCGCGGTGCTCCACGACGTCTCGCTCTCGGTTCGCCGCGGCGAAGTGGTCGGTCTGCTCGGGCCCAATGGCGCGGGCAAGACCACTTGTTTTTATTCGGTCATGGGGCTGGTCAAGCCCGACAGCGGCCGAATTTTCCTCGACGGCCAGGATATTACCGGGCTACCGATGTACCGCCGGGCGATCCTCGGCCTCGGTTACTTGCCGCAGGAAACCTCAATTTTTCGCGGCCTGACGGTCGAACAAAACATCCTTGCCGTGCTTGAAGTCGGCGAACCCGACAGCGAGGCGCGCCGAGCGCGACTCGAGCGGCTGCTTGACGAGTTCGGGCTGACCGCATTGCGCGGAGCGCGGGCGATGGCGCTGTCGGGCGGCGAGCGGCGGCGCTGTGAGATTGCCCGGGCGCTTGCCGCCGACCCCTCGATCATGCTGCTCGACGAGCCGTTCGCGGGCATCGACCCAATCTCGATCACCGATATTCGCGAGCTGGTGCGCGACTTGCGGGATCGCGGCATCGGCGTGCTCATCACCGACCATAATGTTCGCGAAACGCTCGATATCGTCGACCGCGCCTGCATCATCTACGATGGTCAGGTGCTGTTCCAGGGAACGCCCGAAGCGCTGGTCGCCGATCATGAGGTGCGCCGCCTCTACCTCGGCGAGAGCTTCGCGCTGTAGCGGCGGCGACGGTGGGACTTGGGCCGAGCCTAAGCATCAGGCAGAGCCAGTCGCTGGTGCTGACGCCACAGCTGGCGCAGGCGATCAAGCTCCTCCAGCTCAGCAATCTCGAGCTCGACTCCTACATCGCCGAGGAAGTGTCCAAGAACCCGTTACTCGAAG
>JBDSRE010000116.1:0-7911 GCA_039929465.1 Sphingomicrobium sp.
AACGGATTTTCATGAATCGATGTCCTTGTGGAATTAATGCGCGAATTGGGGTCGTCCTTAGAGTTCAACGCAGTCCATGGCAAAAGGGCGCAGCGGGCGATTGCCGGTGCGCCATTCCAGTGCGATAGACGATGGTTCGAGATCACCAGGTGAAGCGAGCGGGACAAAAAGCATTGGCGAAGAGATTTGCGTGGTGGACCGCGCTGCCCCTGCTGCTCGCGCTCCCGGACCCCGCGTCCGCCCAGGCTGAAACGCTCCAAACGGCAGCCCCTGGCGACCAGCCCGAAATCGAATTCAGCGCCGACCAGGTCGCCTATGACAGCGACGTCGAGTTGGTCACTGCGAGCGGCTCGGTGCGAATGGCCCGCGACGGCAACAATCTTGCCGCCGACACCGTCACTTGGAACCGGGCATCGGGCGAGGTTCGGGCCAGCGGCAATGTCGTTCTGCTCACTCCGCAAGGTGACAAGATTGTCAGCGACAGCGTAATCCTGACCGATACTTTGCGCGACGGCACGGTCGACAATCTGCTGGTCGTGCTGGACGGCGGCGGACGCATCGCCGCGGCGCGCGCAATCCGCACTGGAGCTGTCACGACGCTCGAAAATGCGATCTACTCGCCGTGCCCGGTGACCCGAGCCGACGGCTGCCCGCGCCGCCCGAGCTGGGCGATCACCGCCGCCAAGGTTATCGATGACCCAGCCACCAAGCGCATCCGTTTCGAGGGCGGACGATTGCAGCTGTTCGGGATAGAACTGCCGCTGTTGCCGATCTTTGCTTTGAGTCGGGCATCGGGCGGCGCGTCCGGCTGGCTGGTGCCGGATTTCAGTTACTCGACCCGCAAGGGGTTGGAGATCGCGGCGCCTTACCATCTGCAGTTCGGGCCCAACCGCGATCTTACCCTCACTCCGCATCTCTACACCGGCGTGTTGCCGGCGATCGAGGGCAAGTATCGCGCGCTCAACCGAATCGGCGCTTATCAGATTGGCGGGCTCCTCACTTATGGCACGATCGAGGATTCGGACACCGGCGCCACCAGCGCCAGCAACCGCAAGGGCTTTCGCGCCTATGTCGAGACCAACGGCAAGTGGCAGCTCAGCCCGGAATGGAGTGTCACCAACGGCATCCGCCTCGCGAGCGACAAAACCGTCACCCGCCGTTACGACATCACCAGCGACGATCGTCTACGCAATTTCGTCAATGCCGAGCGGATCACGCCCAACGCGTACATCACCATCGCCGGCTGGGCCTTCGAAGGCCTTCGCGCCGACGACAGGCAAAAACTGATCCCAATTGCGCTACCGGCGATCGATGCCCGCTTCCGCCTCGAAGAGCTTGCCGGCGGGACAGCCGAGCTTGAAGCCAACAGCCTCGCCATCACCCGCATTGAGGGACAGGACACCCAGCGCGCTTTCGCCAGCGCTCGCTGGGACCTTCGCCGAGTGACTCCTTGGGGCCAGTTATTTCAGCTCACCGCTTACGGTCGCGGCGACATTTATCATACCAATGACGCGCTGAGCACGTCGATCGTCCGCTATCGCGGCACCGATGGCTGGCACGCGCGCGGTATCGCGGCGCTTGCAGCGGATTTGAAATGGCCGTTCGCCGGACCCTTGCTCGGCGGAATCCAAAGGCTCACCCCGCGCATTCAGCTGGTCGGCACTCCAAAGACCGAGAATTTCGATATTCCCAATGAGGATTCGCGCTCGGTCGACCTTGAAGACAGCAACTTGTTCGCGCTCAACCGCTTCCCAGGCTATGACCGTTGGGAGGACCAGTCGCGGATCACTTATGGCGCCGAATGGAGCCTAGACCGCCCCAATCTGTCGATCTCGACCGTCATCGGCCAAAGCTATCGCCTTGTCAGCGGCGCCTCGATCTTTCCCGACGGCACCGGTCTCACCGGACGCTTCTCCGATGTTGTCGGTCGGACCCGGCTACGTTATGGCCGGTTCATCGACCTCACTCACCGGTTCCGTGTCGACAAGAACAATTTCGCGGTCCGCCGCAACGAAGTCGACCTGACGTTCGGTTCCGACCAGACCTACGCCCAGATTGGCTATTTGCGGCTCAATCGGAACATCGATTCCAGGATCGAGGATTTGCGCGATAAGGAAGAGTTAAGGCTCGCCGCGCGAATCCTGTTCGCGCGTTACTGGTCGATATTCGGATCGACGGTCATCGATTTGACCGATGCCAAGGAAGACCCGCTGTCGCTGGCCGACGGTTACGAGCCGGTGCGCGACAGAGTTGGAATCCTCTACAGCGACGAATGCCTTGAAATGGGGCTGACCTGGCGCCGAGATCACGAACGGCTCGGCAATTTCCGCAAGGGCAGCACCTTCTCTCTGCACTTGGCTTTGAAAGGCGTTAACCGCTAAGGCTGGGTTCAGGGGCTGCGGCTCAGTGCGTCCGTCAACTCAATATGTTGCGAACTAAGGAACAATCGATCGTGCAAGCAGAATATCGTCCGCTTTCGGCGCGCATTCGCAGTGCCTTTTCCCTGCCCGGCCCAGTCCTATCCGCCGCTGTCCTTTCCGCAGCAGCCTTTGCAGGCGCTGCGTCAGCGCAAGTTGGACCCGGCGAAAACGACCCAGCCGCGGTCAATAGCGCGCAGTCGCTTCGACTGCCGAGCGCGCCGCAGGTTTTCGGCACTGCAATGCCCTCGGTGATCAAGGCCACCGCAATCATCAATGGCGATATCGTCACCCAGACCGACATCGATCAGCGCCTGGCGCTGCTAGCAATTGCCAATGGCGGTGAAATTCCCGCCGATGAGCTCGACCGGTTGCGCGAGCAGGTGCTTCGCAACTTGATCGATGAAACGCTCCAGATCCAGGCTGCCAAGACCGCCAAGATCGAGATCAAGCAATCCGAAATTGACCGCGCGTTTGAACGCGTTGCTGCCAATACCAAGCAGTCCCCCGCGCAGATGGAAACCTTTCTCGCGGCCAATGGGTCATCGGTGAGTACGATGCGCCGTCAGATCGTGGGCGAGCTTTCGTGGCAACGGCTTCAGCGGGCCAAGATCGAAAGCGGGATCAGCGTCGGCGACGATGAGGTCAAAGCCGTGCTCGAGCGGATGAACGCGGCCAAGGGGACCGAGGAATTCAAGGTCGGTGAAATTTTCCTCTCCGCCACACCGGCGACCTCGGCGCAGACGATCGAAAATGCCAACAAGATTCTTGAACAGCTGCGCAATGGCGCATCGTTCGCCGGTTATGCCCGCCAATATTCGGAAGCATCGACGGCGGCGGTTGGCGGCGACCTTGGCTGGGTTCGGCCCGAACAGCTACCAACGGAGATTGCCGGCGCGATCCGCCAGATGGCGCCCGGGATGGTCAGCAACCCAATTCCGATCGCCGGCGGAGTGTCGATCATCGCGGTCCAGGACACGCGCAAGATTCTAACCGCCGATCCGCGCGACGCGGTGCTAAGTCTCAAGCAAGTGACGGTCAATTTTCCGAAGGGTACGACCAAGAGCCAGGCCGAACCGATGCTAGCCCGTTTTTCCGAGGCTGCGCGCAATGTCGGCGGCTGCGGCGGCGCCGAGCGCATTGCCGGTGAGTTAAAGGGCGAAGTCGTGCAGAGCGACGATATCAAGCTTCGCGACCTTCCCCCGTCCTTGCAGCAATTGATGCTTCCGATGCAGGTCGGACAGGCGACCCCGCCGTTCGGCTCGCTCGAAGAAGGAGTCCGGGTGTTGGTGATCTGTGGCCGCGATGAAACCGCCGCCGATCAACCCGGATTCGACCAGATCTACAACCAGCTCGCTGATGAACGGATGAATTCGCGCTCGCGCCGTTACCTGCGCGATTTGCGTCGCGATGCGGTGATCGAATTCCGGTAAGCGCTGAACTCCGCTAGAGGGCGCGACAATGATTCAGGCGCCGCCCAAACCCATCGCAATTTCGCTTGGCGATCCCGCCGGGATCGGTCCCGAGGTGATTGCCAAATGCTGGGACAATCGCGCCGAGTTCGGTCTTCCGACCTTTGTCGCGGTCGGCGATCCGCGCGCCATTGCGGCAATCTGGGACGGCCCGGTCGAAGTGATTACAGACCTCGGCGAAAGCGACCGGGTATTCGACCATGCGCTGCCCCTGCTCCAACTAGCGGCGGCCCAGGCCGATAGCCCCGGTCATCCAAGCATCGCCGGCGCGCATTGCTCGCTCGATTGCCTTGAGCTCGCGGTTGGGCTCGCTCGCTCAGGCTCAGCGGCGGCTGTGGTGACAGGGCCGGTGTCCAAGGAGCAATTGTACGAAATCGGCTTCCAGCATCCGGGCCAGACCGAGTTCGTTGCCGAGCGATGCGGGGTGTCGCCGGGCAATGTCGCGATGATGCTTGCCGGGCCGACCTTGCGCACGGTTCCTGTCACTACCCATGTCGCTTTCGCTGATGTTCCAGCGCGGCTGACCAGCGCGCTGATCGAATCGCGGGGCCGGGCAGCACTTCGCGGGCTGCAACGCAATTTCGGTATTCCCGAGCCACGGCTTGCGGTGTCGGGAATCAATCCGCACGCCGGCGAAGGCGGTCGGCTGGGCAAGGAGGAGCTGGAGCTGATCGAGCCGGCCATCGCCGCGCTTCGCGCCGAAGGCTGGCGGGTTAGCGGGCCCCACCCCGCCGACACCATGTTCCACACCCGCGCCCGGGCCAATTACGATGCCGCCTTGTGCATGTACCACGACCAGGCGCTAATCCCGATCAAGGCGGTGCATTTCGAGGAGGCGGTCAACCTCACCTTGGGGCTGCCAATCATCCGCACCGCGCCCGACCATGGCACCGCGTTCAACATCGCGGGCCAGGACAAGTCTGATCCGCGCCCCTTTGCGGCGGCGATCAGGATGGCGGCGCAATGCGCGATCTTCCGCGCCGAGGCCGCTTGAGCGATCAAGCAGAGCCGCTTCGAGCGGTCATTGCCCGCCACGGCCTCAGCGCGAGCAAGGCGCTGGGGCAAAATTTCATCCTCGACCGCCAGTTGCTGACGCGGATTGCGGCGATCCCCGGACCAATCGCCGGTGAAAAGGTCTATGAGGTCGGCCCAGGGCCAGGCGGCCTGACTCGCGCATTGCTCGACGCCGGGGCGATCGTCACCGCGGTCGAGCGCGACCGGCGCTGTCTGCCCGCGCTTGCCGAGCTCGAGCAAGAGTTCGGCGAAAGGCTTCGGGTGATCGAGGGCGATGCACTCAAGATCGACGAGCAAACAGTGCTCGGCGAGCGGGTCCATGTCGTCGCCAATTTGCCGTATAACGTCGGCACCGCTTTGCTACTGCGCTGGCTCGAGACCGAATGGCCGCCGTGGTGGCAATCGCTGACATTGATGTTCCAGCGCGAAGTTGCCGAGCGTATCGTCGCTGCTCCATCGAGCGGGGCGTATGGCCGGCTTTCAGTCGCAGCCCAGTGGCGAGCGACGCCGGTCATCGCGATGAAACTGAGCCGCTCGGCGTTTGTCCCGCCGCCAAAGGTCGCCTCGGCGGTGGTTCACATTACGCCGCTCGAGGCTCCCGCCGGAGTCGATCCGTCAGTACTTGCAAGCGTCACCAAGGCGGCGTTCGGGCAGCGCCGCAAGATGCTTCGCTCAACTCTCAAAGGATTACCCGGAGCGATCGAGGCGGCGGTGGCGCTCGATATCGATCCCGAGCAGCGCGCCGAAACCCTGAGCGTAGAGCAGTTCGTCGCGCTTGCGCGCGCGCTCAGCTAAAATCGACTTGGGCTAGTTGGTCTTTGGACTTTTCGGCGCCTTGGCCGAGGCCACGCTCGGACCGCGGCTGATCGCCGCCTGGAGCTGGGCGATCTGCGGACATCCCTTGGTGCAAACCTGCTGCAACTTGGCGAGATTGGCCTGGGCCCGGGGCAGTGCACCAAGTTCGACCATCGCTTCACCCTGGACGGCGATCGCGTCGATGTCATTGGGCTCGAGCGCGAGCGCCTTGTTGGTCATCCGGATTGACTTGCCATAGAGGTGCTGGCGTCCCGCCACCCGAGCGATATCGACATAAGCGCCGCGGTTGCGCGGATCGACCGCAAGCGCGGTCTCGAACAGGTTCTCGGCTTCCTCGATCTTGCCCGCTGCAAGCATCGCCTTGCCCTGTTCTTCAAGCTGCAGCGATTTCGGCATGATCTGATCGTCGGACGGCTGCGCGGTACCCGGCGCCGCAAGCACAAACCCGGCAAGGCCAATCAGCAGGATTCGGGGCAAAACGCGCATTTCGTTCTCCATTTCAGGCCGCGATTAGCACGGCCGGCGAAGGCAGGCGACGAAAAATCCGTCGGTCCCGTCGTGCGCGGGGGTCAGTAGCCGGCCGCCGCCATCCTCGCGCCCGCCTTCAATGGGGACGGTCTCACTAATCCACGATGAATGGCGAGTCCGAAAGGCCGCGATCTGGCCTGCCCCTTCGCGGGACAGGAGCGAACATACCGCATAAATCAGCCGCCCGCCGGGCGCGACTTGACCAGCGGCAATGTCGAGCAGCTGCGCCTGCACCGCCTCGAGCCGGTCGAGACGTTGAGGAGTGAGGCGCCAGCGCCCCTCGGGATTACGGCGCCAGGTGCCGCTGCCACTACACGGCGCATCGACCAGCACCATGTCGGCGCGGTTCGTCCAGTCGGCCAGTTCCTCGACTTCCCTGGGCGGATTGAGCAGCCGGGTTTCAATTGCCGCCCCCGCGCGCTCGGCGCGCGGGCCAAGCTTAGACAGGCGGTCGCGGTTGGTGTCGCTGGCAAGAATCGTCGCGCCCGGCGCCGCAGCAGCAAGCGCAAGCGCTTTGCCCCCTGCCCCGGCGCACAGGTCGAGCAGTCGCTCGCCCGCTTTGGACGCGCAGGCCAATGCGATGAGCTGGCTGCCCTCGTCCTGAACCTCGATCAGGCCGCTGGCATACGCAGGATGATCATCAACCCGCTGGTCGATCGGGAGGCGTAGTCCCCATGGACTGAGCCGAGTCGGCTCGGCCCCCTCGAATTGATCGACAAGCGAACCACGGTCGGCTCTCGCCGCATTCACTCGAACGTCGAGCGGGGCGCGTTCGGCCAGCGCCGGCCATTCGTCCGAGGTGACGTGAGCAGACAATAATGGCTCGATCCACTGCGGGATGAAGCGCTGCTCGGCCTGCACCTCGCCCGGTTCGACCAGCGCCGGGCCGTGCGGCGATCCGTCGAACAGCGCCGCTGCCCCTGCAACCGCGAGCAGCGCGCTGCGCCCGCTTTCCGGCCGGTCGCTGGAGCGGATCGCCTGGAACACCAGCTCGCGCACCGCTCGGCGATCTCCCGAGCCGGCGTAGCGGCGGGTCTTGAAGTAGCGACTGACGAGCTGATCCGCCGGCGGCCCGTCGTCGCGCGCCGAGGCAATCACCTGCTCGAGAATATCGATCGCCGCCTGGGCGCGTGCGGATGGAGTCACGAGGGAAGCCTCAAAACATCCGTTCGTCCTGAGCGAAGTCGAAGAGCGGTGCTACAAACCCCCTTGGACTTTGGCCCACGGCCTACGCCCAAGACGAACGCTAACGTAACCCTGAGTTTCACTCAACGAGTCGGATAATTGGGCGCTTCGCGGGTGATCGCGACATCGTGGACATGGCTTTCGCTGAGTCCCGCATTGGTAATCCGAACGAAGCGCGCGCGCTCCTGCAATTCAGCGATGGTCGACGCCCCGGTGTAGCCCATCGCCGCTTTCACTCCGCCGACCAATTGATGAATGATGTCGCGCGCCGCGCCCTTGTACGGGACCTGGCCCTCAATCCCCTCGGGGACGAGCTTGAGATGATCCTTGATATCCTGCTGGAAATACCGGACGGCCGAGCCCCGCGCCATTGCCCCAACACTGCCCATGCCGCGATAGCTTTTGTAGCTACGGCCTTGATACAGAAAGATTTCGCCCGGGGCTTCCTGCGTTCCTGCAAGCAATGATCCAACCATCAC
>JBDSRE010000117.1:0-2933 GCA_039929465.1 Sphingomicrobium sp.
CAATGGCAAAGTCGGCGCGGTCGGTTTCTGCTGGGGCGGCGCCTACATCGACCGTCTGGCGGTCGCCGCCGGCAAGTCCCTCGCCGCCGGGGTCAGCTATTACGGCCCCGCCCCCGACCCAAGTGAAGCAGCCAAGGTCGAAGCCCCGCTCCTGCTCCACTACGCAGGTCTCGACACCCGCGTTGCCGAGACTGCCGGCCCGTGGGTGGCGGCGCTAAAGGTCGACCACAAGGTGTTCGAGACGTTCACGTATCCGGGCGTCAACCACGCCTTTAACAACGACACCTCGGCCGAACGCTACAACAAGGCGGCGGCGGAGTTGGCGTGGACACGATCCTTGCGGTTTTTCAAGCGCTATCTGGGCTAAGCCGTTCTGGCCCATTACGGACATTAGCGGAGTGTCCGTTTTCCACCCATCTCGGACATTAGTGCGGTGATCCAAAAAGCAGCGAGGAGTTATGACCTGATTGTGTTTGACCCAAAAATAGGTTTCGTAACAGCGACGCCGCCCGCCAGGCCGTCGGCCGCTTCGATCATCGCGATTAGGCGGAGATAGGCTGGTTCTCCCTGTAGCCGGCGAGTTGGTCAGCGAGCGCCCGCTTGAATGCAGGTCGCGCCTCGCAGCGCGATACGTAGCGAAATCCTGTGACAGCGTTCATTTCAATTCGCCTCGTCGGCAAGGGCGCTGACGGTGGCAAGCACCTTTGGCCAGCCCTCGCTCATTTTGCAGTATGCGGTATCATTGCGCACGTCGTCGAAGCCCGAATGGACTAGCGACATTCGCGTGCAGCCCTTGACCTTCGCCAGCGTGAAGGAGACCACGGTGTCGAGGAGGGAACCGTATCCTTCATTATCCGGATGGCCGCCCCGCCAGGAGTATGTCAGCTGCTCGTTGGGAATGACCTCGATCACCTCGCAGCGGATATGGCCATCCCATTTGCCGGCGGGCGTGGTCTTGTAGGTGAAAAGATTTCCGACCTTGGGCTCGAAACCCGTGGGCGTCATCAGCCAGTGGCCCATCATCTCCGGTGTAGTCAGCGTCTTCCACAGCACCTCGGGCGAATGTGGGAAGATCTCGTCCACCACGATGTTTTTGGTGGTCGACTTGAGTGCGACGTCGTTCATCGGTCGATCTCCTCCAGGAGGTTTCTAAGGGCGTCGAAGCGGTCGCTCCAAAATTCGGCGTAGTGGTCCATCCACTCGACCAAGGGCTTCAGTCCCTCTGGTCTGGCGCTGTAGAAAACGCGGCGTCCCTCCGGCCGCTCGGCCACCAGTCCCGCCAGCTTCAATTGCTTCAGGTGTTGCGAGATGGCACCCTGAGTTACTCCGCTGCCTTTCGTCAATTCGACCACGGACATTTCCGAACCCCGCGCGATGCGCTCCAGCACCGTGCGCCTCGTGGGATCGGCGAGGGCGCGCATGACGGTCGTGGTAGCGGCACAGATTTGCATTCGCTATAATTAGGGGGGACTAATTGATGAGTCAAGACTAATGCTTATATTAGGCGTTCGAAAAATGCACGGGCCCCTGATTATCCATCGATCTGAAGTAGGGTTGGATATCGGCGTGGTCCTAATGTCCGCTTTCCACCCATACCCGACATTGGAGGACAACAGTTTCTCCCCACATAAAAAGGGCCGGCGGATTGCTCCACCGGCCCTCGGCATTTCGCATTGGCCGCCGGAATTAGCGGCGGTCGCCCATGAACATCAGCAGGAACTGAAACATATTGATGAAGTCGAGGTACAGGCTGAGCGCGCCCAGAATGGCGGTCTTGCCCAGCATCTCGCTGCCCTGAACCTGGTAATAGATACTCTTGATCCGCTGCGTGTCATAAGCGGTCAGGCCGGCGAACAGGAGCACGCCGATGCCGCTGATCGCCATCGCCATCGCGCCCGATTTGAACACGAAGGCATTGAGCAGCATTGCCACCAGGATCCCGACCACGCCCATGATCAAGAAGGTACGGAACCGGCCAAGGTCGCGCTTGGTCGTATAGCCATAGAGCGACAGGCCGGCGAAGGCCGCGGTGACGGCGAAGAAGGTCTGGGCAATCGACACCCCGGTATAAGCCAGGAAGACCGTCGACATGCTCAGCCCCATCAGCGTTGCAAAGCCCCAGAACAGCATTTGCATCGTCGCCGCGGTCATTCGGTTTGCGCCGAAGCTCATCGCCATCACGATCGCAAGCGGCGACAGCATGATGATCCACGGCAGCGCGCCGCCGCCGAGCATGATGCGCTCGGCATAGCCGCCATTGTAGAACAGCATCGCGACGATGCCGGTCAGAAGTACCCCCGACGCCATGTAATTATACACTTTGAGCATGTAGCTGCGCAGGCCCGCATCGCGGACTGCACTGGGCACGCCGACGGTTGCGGTGGGTGCGCTTTGCGCGTTGGTGACCCGCGGGTCTTGCCAATTGGCCATGTCGTCTCCTCTCACTCGGGCGAACCGCCCGGCTTTCCTGCTAAATATCGTCAATCCATGGGCAGCTTTCAAGCAAAACCGGATAGCGGGGGCTGGCCTCGCGTCCGCACCTCCCTATAATTACCGTCATGCCCGCCAAATCCCAAGCTAAAATCCCCCCAGTGACGGTCGTCGTCGAGTGGGAAAACGCAATCGACGTCGGCGACCGCTGGACCGATTCGGCGATGGCCGCTTTCGACGCTGAAATCGAGCGCACCGCGCCGCTGATGAGTGCCCGGCCCAAGGTCACCTATCTCTACGACCAGAATGTCATCGATCCCGCGATTATCGAGACCGCACTGGCGAGGAACGCGCCGAAGCTTCACCAGTTGGCCGACCTCGAAATCCTGCCCACCGATGGCCTCACCTATTACAAACTCAAGAATTTCGGGATTGCCCGGGCGACGACCCCGATTTCGGTGATGCTCGACAGCGACGCTGCGCCTCAGCCCGGCTGGCTCGAG
>JBDSRE010000118.1:0-5545 GCA_039929465.1 Sphingomicrobium sp.
TCTTGGCCTGAGTAGTCGGCGGCATGTCGGCGATTTCGTCGAGGAACAAGGTTCCGCCATGAGCATGTTCGAGCAGGCCCGGGCGCATCGCTCCGTCCACTTCCGATCCGAACAATTCTTCTTCGACGCGGTCGGGGCTCATCATCGCCGCCGACAGCACGATGAACGGCGATCGGGCGCGCGGACTCCATTGATGGATCATCCGAGCGGCAATTTCCTTGCCTACACCCGCCGGCCCCGAAATCAGCACCCGGCTGCCGGTCGGTGCGACGCGTTTCAGGGTGGCGCGGACGGTGTTGATCGGGATCGAGCTGCCGTGGAGTTGGTCTTCCTGCCCGACCTGCTGGCGAAGGCTTTCATTCTCCCGCCGAAGCCGGTCGGTTTCGGTCGCCCGATCCACGAGATAGATCAGGCGCTCGGCTTGGAACGGTTTTTCGATGAAATCGATCGCCCCTTCGCGAACGGCGGCAACGGCGGTGTCGAGATTGCCGTGGCCCGAGATCATCAGCACCGGCAGAGTCGAATCACGGCGCTTGATTTCCTGCAGGAGCTGGAGCCCGTCGAGCCGCGAACCGCGCAGCCACACGTCAAGCAGGACCATCGACGGCCGCCGCTCCTCGATTGCCTCAAGCGTCGCGCTGCTGTCGGCCGCGGTGCGTACCGAATAGCCTTCATCCTCGAGCACTCCGCTGACGAGATCGCGGATGTCGGCCTCATCGTCGACGACCAATACTTCAAGCGCCATCAGGCAAGATCCTCGAATTTGTCATTGTTGTCGTTCCCATGATCGTCGTCCGGCGAATTGTCGCCATCGCCCTCCATCGCCGCCAGCCGAACGGTATCGAAGGCAATTCGAACGTGAGTTCCGCCACCGGGCCGGTCGAGGAAGGCGATTTCACCCAGATGTTCCTCGACGATCTTCTTGACGATGGCGAGGCCGAGGCCGGTACCGCGGACACGGGTCGTGACATAGGGCTCGGTGATCCGCTCGCGGTCTTCGGGAAGGCCGACGCCGGTGTCGAAAACTTCGATGACCAGCGCCTCGCCATCGTGCTTTATGCGCAAATCGATGCGGTCGCCGGCCAAATTGTGTTCGCCGCGATTACGCCGACCTTCAATGGCTTCGACGCCGTTCTTGACAATATTCGTCAATGCCTGCCCGAGCTGACGACGGTCGCAGACCATCCTGAACGTCCCGTCCTGCGGATCGAGATCGAATTTGATCGCCGGGTGAGCGACTTCGTGGAGGAACAGGGCCTGGCGGGCAATCTCGTGGATGTTTGCGTCGCGGAACACCGGCTTGGGCATGCGCGCGAAATTGGAGAATTCATCGACCATTTGGCGCAGGTCGCCAACCTGACGAACGATCGTCCCGGTGAGCTGTTCAAACGTCGCGGAGTCCTTGGCGATGTCCTTGCCGAAGCGGCGCTGCAGGCGTTCGGCGGCGAGCTGGATCGGGGTCAGCGGGTTCTTGATCTCATGGGCGATGCGCCGAGCGATGTCCGACCAGGCCGCACGGCGCTGGTCGCTCAGCTGATCGGTGATGTCGTCAAAGGTCAGAACGCTGCCGTCCTGGTAGCGAACGCGCTTGACCGCGAGGGTTCGCGGGTTGCCGTCCGCGGCGATCAGTACATTGGCTTCCGATTGGTCGCCGTGCATGAACTCTTCGAGTTCGGGCGAAATCCGCGCCAGCTTTTTGCCTTCGACCGACTTGTGCGACCCTTCGATAAGCTTGTCGGCAGAGCGGTTAACGAGCAGCACCTTGTTAGCGGAATCGAGTGCAACCACGCCCGCGGTGACGCTCGACAGCACGGCTTCGATAAACGCCCGGCGGGTCTCGAGCTGGGTATTGGCGGCCTTGAGCGCTCCGGTCTGCTCCTCCAGCCGCCCGCTCATGCGGTTGAACGCGCTCGCAAGCATCTCGATTTCGTCTTCGGTTTTACCAACCTCGACCCGGGCGCTGAAATCGCCCTCTTCGATTCGGCCGGCGGCGCCGACCAGCTGACCGAGCGGCCGAACTAGCCGGTCGGCAATCTTGAGTGCCGCGAAAATCGCCATTGCAACGATGATCAAGGCGCCAACAAGTAGCGCCGCGTTAAATTTCAATTGGTTGACGCGCGACTTTTCCAATAATGCTTGATAATCGGCCATGACCCCGTTGGCGCGCTCCAGTTGCTGGCGAAATTCGGGGTCGAAAACCCGCGCTTCATAGAGGTAGCTATTGCGCAGATAATCCAATTTAGTCAGCGCACCGATGCGGTCCGGCAAGATAATCGGAACCACCTCCGCTCGCGACAATGCCGCGATCTTTTCTGGCGGGATGAGCTTTTCGAGTGGCCGGTTATAGGGATTGACCAGCGCCAGAGTGCGGATTTGGCGGTCGTCTCCGTAGGTGAAGATGATCGCCTCGGAAAGCGTCCGGTTGAGGACTTGGAATCGGGCGAACGCGTCGCCGAACCGAGGATCATCGATCGGGATCTGCTTCAGATAAACGGCGGTATTGCCGCTTGCAGCAAGAGTCTCGGCCGATACGCGATCAACTTCGTCGTCGAATTTACCCGCTGCGACCTCAACCGCGCTCTCGAGCATTCCGCGAGCCCGGTCGGAAAACCAGAATTCGAGGCCGCTCTGGAACAGCAACGACGCGAAAATCGCGACCAATACCGTAGGGACCGCGGCGATTGCCGAGAACAAGGCGACCAGCCGCGTATGCAACCGCCCGCTGCCGAGACCCCCCTCCTCCGCACGAGCCACCGCGACGCGGCGCGAAAATAGCACCATAAGGACGATTGCCGGAATGAGATTGGCGATCAGCAACAATGCGATGAACGGCGGCGAAAGCAACGATCCCGGCTCGGACGTGCGCCTCAGGAGCACAAAACTGACCGCCAACATGCCAGCCAGGAGCAGCGCCGTGGCAACCGCCAGGCGGTTGTAGAAGCGGCCGCTCTCGCGTTCGCGCTGGAGCCACCGGTCGAGGCGATTCCCGGTCCGGGATTCTGCGGCGCGAGCATCCATCGGGCGCGCCCCTAGCACGACCGTTGCAAATGCAACACAGTTGTGACGTCAAAATACGTCAGGCCGCATCCCGGACAAGCCACGGCGCGTAAAATTCGCGCAGCATGGCGATGACGATCGTGGGATCGTCCTCCTGGTTGGTGCGATTGCGAAGCTCGGCCGATCCCGGAAGCCCCTTGGTGTACCAGCCGATATGCTTGCGCGCGAGGTTGACCCCGGTGGGGCGACCGTAAACCGCGAGCATGTGGTCATATTGTTCGAGCATCGTCGCATATTGCTCATCGAGGCTGGGGTCAGGCCGTGACCCCTGCCCGCTTAACTCCGCCATGACCTGCGCCAGCAGCCATGGCCGGCCATAGACCCCGCGGCCGATCATCAATCCATCGGCGCCTGACTGCGCCAGCGCGGCGCGCGCATCCGCGATCGAACAGATGTCGCCGTTGACGATCACTGGAATGCTTACCGCGTGCTTGACCTGACGAACGAAGCTCCAATCGGCCTCGCCTTTGTACATCTGACAGCGGGTACGGCCGTGAACCGTGATCATCCGAATGCCGAGGTCCTCAGCAATCCGCGCCAGTTCGGGTGCGTTGAGCGAGCTGTGATCCCAGCCCATGCGCATCTTGAGCGTGACTGGAACCGCCACCGCCTTGACAGTCGCGTCGATGATCGCCGCCGCCAACGGCAGGTCGCGCATCAGCGCCGATCCGGCATCCCCATTGACCACTTTCTTGACCGGGCAGCCCATGTTGATGTCGATAATCGCCGCGCCGCGCTGCTCGTTGAGCTTCGCGGCTTCGGCCATCACTTGCGGTTCGCACCCTGCGAGTTGAAGCGAAACCGGCTCCTCGACCGGGTCCCACAGGCATTTCTGAAGCGACTGGCGGGTTTCGCGGACCATCGCCTGGCTGGCGATCATTTCGCTCACCGTCAGCCCGGCGCCAAAGCGCTTGACCACTCGCCGGAACGGCAGATCGGTGACACCCGTCATCGGCGCCAGTATCACCGGCGCGGCGATGTGCAGTGGTCCGATCGAGATGGGTTTGAGGGCGGTCATGGGCCGACGCAGATAGTCAAATCGGCCAAATCCCACAACCGTTCGTGCCGAGCCTTGTCGAAGCACTGTCCTTCCCTTTGCAGCGGCAGGGAGTAAAGGGCAGGCCTTCGACAAACTCCGGGCGAACGGTTCTCGTGACCACTACCGCACTCATCATGGCCGCCGGCATGGGCGAGCGCCTCGGCGGCGGTCTCCCCAAGCAGTATCGCCTTCTCGGTGCGAAAACATTGCTCGCTCATGCGGTCGATGTGCTTGCGGCCCATCCGGCGATCGCCAAGGTTCGGGTTGTCGTTGGCGCCGGTCAGCACGTCCAGGCTGCCGACGCGCTCGCCGGACGCGATGTCGGGGCCATGATCACCGGCGGGGCGACCCGCGCGCAATCGGTCCAAAGCGGACTTGCCGCGATCTCCGGCGACGCCGTGCTGGTCCACGATGCCGCTCGCCCGTTCTGCCCCGTCGAAGTGATCGACGGATTGCTCAGCGCGCTCGAATTCCACGACGGCGCAGCGCCGGTACTCGCGGTCGGAGATACGCTTGCCCGAGCTACCGGCACTTTGGGCGACACCATCGACCGCGACAGCCTCGTCCGAGTCCAAACCCCGCAGGCGGCGCGCCTTGATGCCTTGCGAGAGGCTTATGCCTGCTGGACCGGCGATCCTCCGACCGACGAAACGAGCGTCCTTCGCGCCGCCGGATTGACCGTCGCAGCAGTCACCGGAAGCCCGCTCCTGGACAAAATCACGACCGCCGACGATTTCGCCCGTGCCAGGCAGTGGCTTGCAGGGACGATGATCCCGCGCACTGGAATTGGCTTCGATGTCCACGCCTTTGCCGGCGAAGGTCCGATCATGCTCGGTGGCATTTCGATTCCCCACGCACGCGGACTTGCCGGCCACAGCGACGCCGATGTCGTGCTTCACGCGCTGACCGACGCATTGCTTGGGGCTGCCGGCCTCGGCGACATCGGCGAGCATTTCCCACCCTCCGACGCGCACTGGAAAGGCGCTTCGTCGGCGCTGTTTCTGGCCCATGCCGCGGCGCTGGTTCGGGGCGAGGGAGCAATCATCGACGGCATGGATTGTACGATCATCGCCGAGGAACCGAAAATCGGGCCGCACCGAGCGGCAATGCGAGTGAAGATCGCCGCAATCGCCGGACTTGAGCCGCGCCGGGTGAGCGTCAAGGCGACGACCACCGAACGTCTCGGTTTCATCGGCCGGGGTGAGGGAATTGCCGCTCAGGCGATCGTCAATATCCGAATGGCGCCGCTGGTATGAGCGATGCCCTTCTCCCCAAATTGCTAGTCGACAAGGCGCGCGAGGTCGTCGATGCCAATCGCGCCGCCGGGCGTCGGATCGCGGTTGCGGAAAGCTGCACCGGCGGCCTGATCAGCGCCGCGCTGACCGAAATTCCCGGCTCATCGGCGGTGTTCGAGGCTGGCTATGTGACCTATTCCGACGCGTCGAAGAT
>JBDSRE010000119.1:0-4362 GCA_039929465.1 Sphingomicrobium sp.
GAAGCAGCGGCCCTTTCTTTGGGCTCGGCTTCAAATGCGGTGCGCGGATCAGGGCGACCCGTTCCGCTGTAATGCTGTCGATCGACAAAGTGTTGCCCAACCACGCGCCTGGTGACCAATCGAGTGCAATCACCGGCGAAGTCAGGAACACGCCCTGCTGGTCCGACACGGCGACATTGCGCAATTGCGACGTACCGAACACCGACCCGTCGATCCGACCAATCCGGATACTCAGGCCTGAACTGGTCTCGATCCGGCCGATGCGGTCGAGGATGAAGCGGTGGCCTGGTGCGGTGTCGAGCAGGATCAGCGCCGCGGCGAGGATCGCGAGCAGGGCAATGAACAACGCCAGTAGCTCATTGAGCAGGCGTCTTGGCCAATCGCGTCGGACCACGACCCGCGGCGGCTCTGTGCTCTCCGCGCTGCCGCTTTCAACGATGACGGTGTCGGCCATCGCCTAGAACGCCTGGCCCAGCGAGACCGAAACCGCGACCGGACCATCGCCCTTTTCACGGTTGAGCGGCACACCGACATCGATCCGGATCGGCCCGAAGCTCGAATAATAGCGCAGGCCGAGCCCGACGGCGTAGCGCAGGTCCTTGATCCGCGGCACCAGTCCTCTGCTCAGCGCGCCAGCGTCGACAAACGGAACCACGCCAAAATTGCCGCCGAAGCGGGCCAGGCGAATGCGCGCTTCGAGCGAGAATTCGGCAAGGCCCCGGCCGCCGACCGGATCGCCGTCGACGTCCTTGGGACCGAGCCGCTGATAACCATAGCCGCGAACCGATCCGCCGCCCCCAGAATAGAAGCGGCGCGATGGCGCAATGTCATAAACTCCAGCGCCGACGATCGTCCCGAGCCGGATTCGCCCGGCGGCGACGACCCGTTCCGACACGCGGCGATAAGTGCTCGCATCGATCTGGGTGCGGGCATAAGTGAATTGTCCGCCGTGGGCCGAGATTTCCGGGCTTAGCCAGCCGCTCAGCCGAAAGCCATTGGTCGGGTCGAGCAGGCTGTCGCTGCCGTCATAGCCGAGCCCGCCCGGGAGCGCGGCGATGAAAAAGGTGCGCTTGTCCTTGGTCCCCGAGACGTCGAATGCGCCGCGCTCATCGGTGGCGAGAATTTCAGCGCCGGCGGTGAAGGTCCATTTCTTGTGCCAGATGAAATTGCTCTGGCGCTCGATATTGGCGCCGAGTTTGATTGTGCGCGCCTCATAAGCATCGAATTTCTGATTCGAGGCCAGGGCCTGGAGATTGAGCACCTGGTCTCGGCGTTCGAAATTGCTTCGCCTGAACTGCACCGCGGCGACCTGTTCCTGGGTGCCGGCAACCCCGCGAACGGTCAACGCTCCTTCGGGATTGTAGAAATTGCGGTCGGTCCAGCTGCCTTCCAGTCGGACTCCCTGACCGGTGCCATAGCCAATCTCCCCGGCGATGGTGTGCGACGGCGCGGGCTCGAGCTTGACCAGCACGTCAACGGTCTTGCCGCCATCGACCGGGACCGCCGTGACAGTGGCGTTAGAAACGAGTCCGGTAGCAATCAGCGCACGGCGCAAATCGTCGATCCGCGAGCGGCGAAATTGGTCGCCCCGTCTGAATCGCGCGATGACTCCGACATGGCGCGCACTGAACGGGGGCGTGCCGTCGACGGTGATGGCCCCGAATTGCGCCACCGGCCCGGTGTCGACGGGAAGAACCAGTGTCGCCAGCCGGGTCTCGTGATTGATGACGATGTCCTGATCGCCAATCTTAGCTGAAGCAAAGCCCTCCTCGCCAAGCTTGCGCTTGAGTTCCGCCCCCCCGGCGATGACGTTTTCGGCAATCACCGGATCGCCGGCCTTGACCGCGAAGGCCTCGCTCAGGGCCGCTACATCTTCCGCACCAGCGGCCTCAAGCCCGGGCAATTCGACCGTGGCGAAGCGATATTGGTCGCCGGGCTCGGCGGCAATGACCACCTGCAGGCTGTCCCCGGAGCCATCGATGCGTGGCTCCACCGTTGCGTCATAAAATCCCCGGCTTCGAAGAAGTTCGGCGAGCAGGTCCGAATCCGCCTGGGCACGGCGGCTGATCTGGGCGACGTTAGACCCTCGTTTGCGATCGCCCTCGAGCGCCGATTGACGACGAAACGAGGCGAGCACATTCTCCCCATCGCTAATCCCCTCGACCCCTTCAACGGTGACCGTGTAGCGCCGATCGCCAACCGCGCTGTCGATTTTTGTGGTCCGCTCCTGGGTTGCATCCGCGGGGGCTGCGACCGGATCGGGCGTGGTGATATCGGGCCATTCAACCCCGAGGTCGGGCAGCGGGTCAAGCGGCGCCGAGGGATCGAGCTCAGCCGAATCGGGCGCGGGTTGCTGCGCCAGCCCGGCGCTTCCGCAACCAAAGCCGATCGCCGCCGCGCACAACAGCCGCGCTGACTTGTTGGTCAATCCCCGCCCACTCATTGCCGGCCAGCCTAGCTGTGGCACCTGAACAGCGCCAGTACGAATGAGCGCGCGCGTGTACGCAAAGTACGAGCCGAATAGCCTTGGTTTTGAAGAATTTAGTGGATCGTGCCGACGATCTGCTCAGAGCTCAGCGTGGCGACGAGGCGTTCGATTTGGCGCCAGTGGCAAAAGCGCACCACATTGCCCAGATCGCGGCTGCGTTCGGCTCGGATTGCAGCTTCAGGCCCGGCGTCCTTGCCATAGCGGGTCAGCAGGTCGGCGGCATCGGCCAATGCCGGCCGGCCGTGAATGAAGGGCAAGTCCATTTCCGGAGCTTAGCCGCGAACCGGTTTCGACACTGGCGACAGACGTCGTGAACGAATCGTTCACCATGCCCTCTTGATGATCGCTGGCCTCCGTCCGCCATGTCTGCCAAGGCGCGGCGATGACGACCTCCAACACCCCACTCGCTGGCGGCTGTTTCCTGACCATCTGCATCCTTTGCGGCTTCGTCGTCGGGCTCGGCATCGGCAACCCGATGAAGGGCGTGCTCGGCGGAACCGCGCTTGGTGCCGCGCTTGCAACCGCGCTGTGGCTGCTTGACCGGAGACGGCGCGGCTAGGCTGTCAAACCACCCGCCGCCCCGACCAAATCACCCGCCCGATGCAATGCACTTCGTCGAGGCCGCAATCGGGCCAGTCGGAATATGCAGGATTGTCCGACTGAACCGTGAGGCGCTGACCAAGCGGATTGAGCGCGAGGCGCTTGACCACCACCGAATCGTCGAGCCGAAGCACATAAATGCCGTCGCGAAGCCGTTCCATGCGGTCGGCCAGGTCGACCAACAAATCGTCGCCAGAATTGAGCGTCGGGGTCATCGAATCGCCCTCCACCCTGACGATCGAGAGCTTTGATGGCGGAGTCGAGGTAAGCGCTTTCAACCAGCGCTCGTCGAATGCGAAATACGGTTTACCGAGTTCCTGGAAAACTACCGCTCCGGGACCAGCCGAAACGCGGACCGGATGACGGCGCACGCTGACCAGACCGGAAGGCGTTTTATGGTCATCGGACGGGCCGCCGAGAAGCGTTTCCGAAATGTCGAAATAGCGCGCCAGTTTGCGCCGTTCCTCCTCTTTGAGGAGACGCGGGACACCGCGCCTGACGTACTGCTGAATATAGGCGGGATTGCGTCCGAGCATGCGCGACAAGCCGGCGAAATCGTCGCCCCGCTCAAGACACAGCTTCTCAATCACTTTTCGGGGGTCGTTCGGCATGGTTTCCTCATAGATATAGGTATATGCCTAGACAAGTAGGAATTGCATTGGGATTGAATGGTTGGCCGAGTCGTAAAGTCCAAGGAAATCAATGTGCATTTGCTAAGAGAGGTCGAGAAGTTTCTGCGCCGAAGTGATGTTCCCCCAACCCGATTCGGACGAGAAGCAGTGGGCGATCCGCGCTTCGTGTTTGATCTGCGCAACGGCCGCGACCCCCGTCCCGGCACCGTCGCTCGGGTCGTCGCCTATCTGGATTCGAGCCAGTGATGCAGGTGCCGATCTCGCCAGCAGCGGCGGCGCTATATCGCGCCTTGGTCTCTCGTACAGGCGCACCGCGCGAACAGGTGGTACTGGCGGCGGTCCAGTCGTCCGACTGGCAATCACTGACGTTAACCGGAGAGCAGCACGCGATCGACCTCAAGTTGACCGGGCCGGGTTCGGGCGCTTCGGCTAAGTTGCTGTGCGATGCTTTGGAGGACGCCGAATTCGCCATTCCCGGCCAGATTGTCGCTGATATCGGACTTGCTGCGCCTCCGCACGTAACGGCGGACGGATCGGTTGAGATCAGCCTTGAAGCGCTGACAATCGAGGAGTGATTAGCGCAGTGATCCGCGACGCTTGCCGGGCGCTTCGTTCCCGGCTTCGGAATCGATCCTGCTTTCT
>JBDSRE010000120.1:0-4569 GCA_039929465.1 Sphingomicrobium sp.
GGTCGCCGTTGCTGGCCCCGCAGCTGCCGCTGCCCCGGCTGAAGAAGAGAAGACCGAATTCGACGTCATCCTGACCAGCGACGGTGGCAAGAAGATCTACGTCATCAAGGAAGTTCGGGCGATCACCCAACTCGGCCTCGGCG
Organism: Sphingomicrobium sp.; assembly: GCA_039929465.1. Lineage (GTDB taxonomy): Bacteria > Pseudomonadota > Alphaproteobacteria > Sphingomonadales > Sphingomonadaceae > Sphingomicrobium. The sequence goes on from JBDSRE010000120.1 coordinate 144, forward strand.
AAGCCAAGGCGCTCGTCGAATCCGCTCCCAAGGCGATCAAGGAAGGCGTCAACAAGGACGAAGCCGAAAAGATCAAAAAGCAGATCGAGGAAGCCGGCGGGACCGTCGAGCTTAAATAAGCGTCTGCACAAGTTTCGTGGGTGTCTTGAAGCGCCTGCGGATGGGAAGGGCGGCTCCGCAAGGGGTCGCCCTTTTTCGCTGTCGCAGCGACCCTGTGGCGGCACCGCTCGGGCTGCGCTAAAGTCAGCCCATGCAACTCGACCGGCCGTTCCTGAAACTTCCGATCCGTTTCGATCCGGCGACGCTTGAGCGCGAAGTGCGTGCGCTTGTCCCGTCGGCTTGGGTGCCGCACCCGACCGGCTATGTCGGCAACGAAGCGGCGCGGCTGGTCACGGTCGGCGGCGCGGCCAGCGATTCGTTCGAGGGGCCAATGCGAGCAACCGAGAACCTCGCCCGCTGCCCCTATATCATGCAGGCAATGAGCGCGCTTGGCGGAGTGTGGGGGCGAAGCCGGTTGATGGGACTTGGCGCCGGGGCCGAAGTGCCCGAGCATGTCGATGCCCATTATCACTGGCGAACCCACCTGCGCATCCATGTACCGATCATCACCAACCCCGCGGTCGAGTTCACCTGTGGCGGCGAAACGCTGCACATGGCGCCGGGGGAATGCTGGGTGTTCGACAGCTTCCGCTGGCATGAAGTCCACAATCGCGGCGAAGAGCGCCGGGTCCACTTGGTCCTCGACACCGTCGTTACCGAGCCGTTGTGGGACTTGATCGATTCCGCCAAAAGCGGAACCGCCGGCGAAGCGCGGTTGGTCGAACCCCAAGCCGATGTTCCGACCGATCTCCGCTTCGAGCAGATCAACGCCCCGCGCGTGATGTCGCCATGGGAAGTGCGCGGCCACCTCGCCTTCATCGACAGCCATGTTGGCGAGCATCCGGAGCGCGACGCGGTGTTCAAACGGCTAGACAAATTCGCCGACGGCTGGGCAGCGTTGTGGGCGCAATATGGCACCTCCGACGCCGGGGTTCCAAGCTATCGCGAACTCATGGGCAGAGCCCGCGCCGACCTTGAGACGCTGGGCCATTCGGCCATCGATCTGGATAACGAACTGCAATTGTCGGTTGTCCTCGATCAACTCATCTTCATTCCCGCAATTGCCGCACCGGCCGTTAGGCCGACGCTCGCCGGCGGGCGCACCGCCGCAGTCCGCTAGGGCGCTTCCAAGCGCTCGAGAAAGCGGTCGATCGCGGCGATGGCTTGGGGCTCGTTAAGTTCGGGGGCGTGGCCGGCGCCGGGGACGATTGCAGTCTCGATTCGCGGGTTGCGCTGCTTGATCGCCTCCAGCGCGGCACCGGTAAACAACTCGCTATGCTCACCGCGCAGCACCAGCAGCGGTCGTTCGGCAAGGGCGTCGAGCAGCGGCCACATGTCGAAGTCGCTTTTTCTGCTGGCAGTGCGGAACGGCTCGGCGATGGCCGGATCGTAGTCGAAGTGGATCGACCCGTCGGCGCCGGTGCGGCACAGTCGGCGCGCCATCGCCTGCCACTCGACCGCTCCCCAGGCCGTAGGCAGCCGCGACTGATTGTCGGCGACCGCAGCGCCGGCCTCGGCCCAAGTGGCGAAACTCCTGCCCGACCCAACATAGTCGCGGATTCGGTCGAGCCCGGTGTCGCTGAGCTCGGGCCCGACATCGTTGAGGATCGACCCCGCGATCCGGTCCCCGGCCATGACCGCGACCATCATCGCCACGATCCCGCCGAGCGAGGTGCCGACGAAGACCGCTTTGGCGACCCCGAGATGATCGAGCAATTCGATGGTGTCCCGGGCGTAGGTCGGCGGTAGATAGCGCTTGGGCTCGGGATCGAAGGCGCTTGTCCCGCGGCCGCGAAATTCGAATGCGATGACCCGGTGGCGGGGCGACAGGCGCAACCCGAAATCGGCGAAGTCGCGGACATTGCGGGTAAGGCCTGGAAGGCACAGAATCGGCACTTCGCCCGCCGGCCCCGGATAATCGCGAAAGTGCAGCCTGAGCCCGTCGGAACAGGTGAAATAGCCGTCGCGATACTGGCCGTCGGTCAGTGCGCCAGCGGATAGGAGCGAGTCTGGATCGTTCATTCGAAGCGTTTTCGCGCAAAGGTTGAAAAGCGGCAAGCCCGTGCTTGTGACGGTGCCCTTGCACTGGGACGAAATAGGATTATATCCAGCCTATCCAAAAATTCAGGCTCCGCCGCACGGTGACGTGCGCACGGGGCCTTTCCTGTCCCCGCCGGGACACTGGCCGACACGCGCAGCGGCCTGAACGTATGGCGGGGGTAAGCGGGAGCCGCGCCTGACTTCACATCATGGGTTCGCGCGGATTTTCGCGCGCCCGCAGCGCAGGAAACATCATGGCGACCAAGGCGATCGAGGCACCGGCGAAGAAGAAGGCGCGGCCGACCGCGTCACGGCGAATCCGCAAGATTTTCGGCAATATCCACGAAATCAGCGACATGCCGAACCTGATCGAGGTTCAGCGCGAAAGCTATGAGCAGTTCCTCCGCTCAGACCCCAAGACCAGTTATGTCTCGGGCCTTGAAAAGACCCTCCGCTCGGTATTCCCGATCCAGGATTTCGCCGGCACCGCGCACCTCGACTTCGACCATTATGAACTCGAGCCGCCGAAATACGACACCGACGAGTGCCGCCAGCGCGGCCTCACTTACGCCGCCCCGATGCGGGTCACCCTGCGCCTGACCACCTTCGAGATCGACCCCGAGACCGAGGCCAAGTCGGTCATCGATATCAAGGAGCAGGACGTTTACATGGGCGACATGCCGCTCATGACCAAGAACGGCACCTTCGTCATTAACGGCACCGAACGGGTCATCGTCAGTCAGATGCACCGCTCACCCGGCGTGCTGTTCGACCATGACCGTGGCAAGACCCATTCGAGCGGCAAGTTTCTGTTCGCCGCGCGGGTCATCCCGTATCGCGGCAGCTGGCTCGATTTCGAATTCGACGCCAAAGACATCGTCAACGTCCGAATCGACCGGAAGCGAAAGCTCCCGGTGACAGCATTGCTCCATGCGCTGGGCATGACCAGCGAAGAAATTCTCAACACCTTTTATAACAAAGTCCCGTATGTCCGCGGCAAGAAGGGATGGCAGATCTCTTACCTCGCCGATGCCTGGCGCGGGCTCAAGCCGATGTACGACGTGGCCGATGCAAGCAGCGGCGAAATCATCTTCAAATCGGGCGAGAAGATCACTCCTCGGCGCGCCAATCAGGCGGCCAAAGACGGCCTCAAGAACCTCATTATCCCGACCGAGGAAATCTACGGCCGCTATTCCGCCTTCGACCTCATCAACGAGAAAACCGGTGAGATTTACATCGAGGCCGGCGACGAGGTCAGCGAGGAAAATCTCGACAAGATGGACAAGGCCGGGATCAAGCAGCTCGAGCTGCTTGATATCGACTATGTCAACACCGGCCCATGGATGCGCAACACGTTGAAAGCCGACAAGTCGGAAGACGGCGATAGCGCATTGAGCGACATTTATCGGGTGATGCGCCCGGGCGAGCCGCCGACGCGCGAGACCGCCGATGCCTTGTTCTTCGGCCTGTTCTTCGATTCCGAACGCTACGACCTTTCCGCCGTCGGCCGGGTCAAACTCAACATGCGCCTCGGACTCGATGCCGAGGACACTGTCACCACCTTGCGCAAGGAAGATATCCTTTCGGTCGTCCAGGAACTGGTCAACCTGAAGGACGGCAAGGGCGACATCGACGATATCGACAATCTCGCCAACCGCCGCGTTCGTTCGGTCGGCGAGCTGCTCGAGAATCAGTACCGGGTCGGGCTGTTGCGCATGGAGCGCGCGGTCAAGGAGCGGATGAGCAGCGTCGATGTCTCGACGGTCATGCCCAACGACCTCATCAACGCCAAGCCGGCGGTTGCCGCGGTTCGCGAATTCTTCGGCTCATCGCAGCTGTCTCAGTTCATGGACCAGACCAACCCGCTCTCCGAAGTTACCCATAAGCGCCGCGTGTCGGCACTCGGGCCGGGCGGGCTCACCCGCGAGCGCGCCGGCTTCGAAGTGCGCGACGTTCATCCGACCCATTATGGCCGGATTTGCCCGATCGAGACCCCTGAAGGACCGAACATCGGCCTCATCAACAGCCTCGCAAGCTTTAGCCGGGTGAATAAATACGGCTTCATCGAAACCCCGTACCGGAAGGTCGTCGACCACAAGGTGACCAAAGACGTCGTTTATCTGTCGGCGATCGAGGAAATCAAGCACACCATCGCCCAGGCCAATGCCGAGATCAAAAAGGACGGCACGTTCGGCGAGGAAATCATTTCCTCACGCCGCAACGGCGAGTTCCTGATGGCCCCACGCGACCAGATCACGCTGATGGACGTCAGCCCCAAGCAATTGGT
>JBDSRE010000121.1:0-24601 GCA_039929465.1 Sphingomicrobium sp.
TCGATTGCTTCGCAGCCTCGACCCTTGGAGACCGCGATGAGGTCAACGTTGTCGGGTTCGCGCCGTGCAACCTTGGCGGCGGCGGCGATTGCAGCGCGGACATGATGCAGTCTGTCAGCGGCCTCGCTCATCGCGACGGGCTATAGGCACGGCGGGATACGCTCGCCAGAGCAGGACACAAAGAATTAGCTAGAAAGGCGTCAGAATTTGACGGCGGTGCCGATGTACACGGCCTGGCTATCGCGGCGCTCATCCTGGAGCGCGGAGAGCCGGTTGCGCTCGACCTGATAGCGGACGCCACCAGTCAAGGCGACGCCCTTGGTCAGCGAATAAGCGCCGCCGACATCGAGCGAAACATTGTCGCCCTTGCGCAGCGCCGGAAGCGAATGGCCATCCGAGCGATCAGCGCCAAGGGCAACGCGCCCGGTAAAGCGCTTGAGCGAATAGCTGACCCCGAGAACCGCGCTCTCGCGGCCACCGAAAGCGGGATCGGCACTGGCGACCTTGGCAACATCGCCGGCAACGGCGAACCGGCGCCAACCCACGGCGACGCCGAGATTGTAGCTGGCCGGTGTCAAAGCGGTGACCGGAGCGGCGGCGACATTCGATGCCAGTGCCGTCGACGGCCCGGTCGACCGGGCGCGGATCGCGACCCGCAACTGCGACGGACGGCCCTTGGCCGGCGCTGGGGTGAATTTCATGTCGCTAAGCGACAGTCCGCGGCCGGCCAGCGCCGCGGCAAGCTTGGGATCAGCATTGGCCGGGGTGAAGGAAGAAATCGGGTCGAAGCTGACCGCTACCCGCGGCGGACGCTTCTTGGGGGTCGCCGCAAGAACCGGCGAAAGCAGCAGCGAACCCACGGCGAGCGCCGCGAGAACCCTGACTTCTTTCCGTCGTGCGAGCTTGAGCACCTGGACGAACTCCCTGTATCCGAATCGATATAGCCTCGCGAAGCTGAAGGTTCCATGACTCGAATCGATTCAGTCAGCGGCTGTTGCCGAGTCACCACAGCTGGGACGACGCGACGCTTCGGCTGGCGCCGCTTGCGGGCTTCAATCCACTCCCTATAACGCCGATTATATCTGCCGATCGATCCGAGGAACAGTGATGACCCGCCTGCACCGCACCGCCGCCGCCTTGATGATCCTTGCGCTCACCGCCAGCGGTTGCGCCAGGAACCGAGCGATTCCGTCTCGGGTCGAGGCACCGACGATGATGACGACGATCGGTGTCAACAGCTACCTGTGGCGCGCCGCGGTCGATACCGTGTCGTTCGCGCCGCTGGTCCAGGCCAATGCCACGACCGGGATCATCATCACCGATTGGTATTCGAATCCCAAGGCGCCCAATGAGCGGGTGAAGCTAACCGTGGCGGTGCTCGACCAGGACCTGCGCGCCGATGCTCTTCGAGTTTCGGCGGCGCGGCAAACGCTCAGCAACGGCACCTGGGTCGATGCACCGGTGGCGGCAGCAACGGTCCAGAAACTCGAAGACATCATTCTGACCCGCGCTCGCGACATCCGCCGAAGCACAGTTCGGGGATAAGCGCCCGCGATGAACGGGCGATTCGACCCGCGGCTGGCCGACCGCCGCTGGCAGGACCGGTGGGCAGACGAACGGTGTTTCGAGGCCGATAGCACCAGCGAAAAACCCAAAACTTTTGTGCTCGAGATGTTCCCCTATCCGTCGGGTCGCATCCACGTTGGGCATGTCCGCAACTACACCATGGGTGACGTCATCGCCCGTTTCCGGCGGATGCAGGGCCATGAAGTGCTCCACCCAATGGGCTGGGATGCATTCGGCATGCCGGCCGAAAATGCGGCGATGGAGCGCAAGGTCCATCCCGGCGCCTGGACCCGGGCCAATATCGGGACGATGCGCGACCAGCTGAAGAGAATAGGCTTCTCGTTCGACTGGAGCCGTGAGCTCGCCACTTGCGACCCTGCCTATTACGGCCACGAACAGGCGTTGTTCGTCGATCTTTTCAACGCCGGTCTGGTCTATCGCAAGGAAAGCGAAGTCAATTGGGACCCGGTCGACATGACCGTGCTGGCCAATGAACAGGTGATCGACGGCAAAGGCTGGCGATCGGGCGCTCCGGTCGAACGGCGCAAGCTCAACCAGTGGTTTTTGAAGATTACTGAGTTTGCCGACGATCTGCTCGACGGACTGGAGACGCTCGACCGTTGGCCAGAGAAAGTCCGGCTGATGCAAGAAAATTGGATCGGTAAGAGCAAGGGTTTGAACTTTCGTTTCGCTCTAACGAAGCCCGCTGGAGGCATCAGCGACGTCGAAGTCTTTACCACCCGTCCAGATACGATCTTCGGCGCCAGTTTCGTGGCCATCGCGCCGGGGCACCCATTGGCTTTGCTGGCGGCGGAAAATGACCCGTCTGCAGCGTCCTTTCTCGAAGAGTGCAAGGCAGGCGGGACCAGCGCTGCTGAAATCGAAACTGCAGGCAAGAAGGGCCATCTCACTGGCTTTTCCGTCCGGCATCCGCTCGACCCCGACTTGCAGCTGCCGATTTTCATCGCCAATTTCGTCTTGTCAGACTATGGCACCGGCGCCATCTTCGGAGTTCCCGGCCACGATCAGCGAGATTTTGAATTCGCGAATCAGTATCAATTACCGATTATGCGAGTGGTTGCAGAAAGCCTTGAATTCGCGTCGGAGCCGATTGGCGTCGAAGCGGAGCCAGCGCCTGGAATAATGGTCAACTCACAGTTTCTCAACGGAATGACGAGCGAAGTCGCGTCAGCTGAAATCCTCCGCCGCGCCGAGCAGGCGGGCTGGGGCCTGGGCTCGACCATTTACCGTCTCCGCGACTGGGGGGTGTCGCGACAGCGGTATTGGGGCACGCCAATCCCAATCATTCATTGCGAAAAATGCGGCGCTGTACCGGTGCCGCTCGATCAGTTGCCGGTCATCTTGCCCGAAGACGTCAGCTTCGATGTCCCCGGCAATCCGCTCGATCGCCATCCGACTTGGAAGAACGTCGATTGTCCGACTTGCGGCGGGCAGGCAGCGCGCGAAACGGACACGCTCGACACGTTCGTCGATTCAAGCTGGTATTTCATCCGCTTCGCAAGCCAGCCGAGCGACCGACCGTTCGACCGGGTCGAGGCCGAGAGCTGGTTGCCGGTGACGCAATATATCGGCGGCGTGGAACATGCCATCCTGCATCTGCTCTACGCTCGATTCTGGACTCGGGCACTCAAGCACATGGGCCAGATCGGCCTCACCGAGCCATTTGCCGGACTCTTCGCCCAGGGTATGGTCACCCACGAAACCTATCGCGCCGGCGACGGCAGCTGGCTCAGCCCGGGCGAAGTGCGCAAGGACGGGGATGACTGGGTCCACATCGAAAGCGGCCATCCGGTCGCCCCGGGTCGGATCGAGAAAATGTCCAAGTCGCGGCGCAATACCATCGCACCCGAGCCAATATTGGAAAAATATGGCGCCGACGCGCTCCGCTGGTTCATGCTTTCAGACAGCCCGGCCGAACGCGATCTCGAATGGTCCGAAGCCGGAATCGAGGGGGCATCGCGCTTCGTCCAGCGGGTGTGGCGGCTGGCCAATTCAATCGGTAGCTCAAGCGGCACCGATGCCGCTCTCGACCGCCGGCTTAACCGTGCCGTGGCGGCGGTCGGCGAAGCGATCGAAGGTCTCCAGTTCAACAAAGCCATTGCCCAGCTTTACGAACTCGTCACCGCGATCGAGAAGGCGCCGGCATCTCAATCGCGCGACGTGGCGATCCGCGCACTGATCCTGCTGGTCGCACCGATGGCCCCGCATCTGGCCGAGGAATGCTGGGATTTCATTGGCGAGCAGGGCATGGTCGTGGATGCCGCCTGGCCCAGTTTCGATCCTGCTTTGCTGATCGATGACCAGGTCACACTGGCGATCCAGGTCAATGGCAAGCTGCGTGATACATTGAGCGCACCCCGCGGCCTCGACCAGGCCGCTGCCGAAGCGCTCGCCTTGTCTTCGGAAAAGGTCCAGCGGCAGCTTTCCGGAGCGGCCCCGCGAAAGGTGATTGTGGTCCGCGACCGGCTGGTCAATATCGTCGCATGATGGCGCGCGTCCTCATGGTCCTCTTCGTCTTCGGATGGCTGGGCGCCTGCGGGCTGAGACCGGTCTATTCCGGAGGAGCAAGCGGCGTGGTGGCGGAGACCCTGCGCTCGGTCGATGTCGGTCCAATCGCGGGCCAGGCCGGCTGGTTGGTGCGCAACAAGCTGATCGACCGCCTCAGGGACGGTGGAACCGGCGATCCGGCCTATCGGCTTGACGTCACCCTCGACGACAACCTCACCGCTTTCGGAATCCGGGGTGACCGGGCGGCAACCCGTGAGCGGCGGACATTGCGCGCGCGATTCCAGCTGGTGAGCCTATCGACCGGCTTGGTCTTGGTCGATGGAACCGCCGGGTCGGACGCTGGAATCGACGTCGTCAGTTCGGAATATGCGACGGTCGCCTCCGAACAAACTGCGCTCGAGAATCTCACCGGCATTCTCGCCGATCAGATCGTCGCCCGCCTTGCAACTTATGGAGCGCGCGGGGCGCCGGCACGATGAAGGCTGGCAAGGCCACCATCAGCAAATTGCTCGACCAGCCGGATGAAAACGTCCGATTTTATTTGTTTTGGGGGCCCGACGAGGGTCAGTCACGGGCGCGGGCGGCGCGGTTGCTCCAGGCGCTCGGCGCCGACCGCTTCATCGTCATTTCGAACAGCGTGAAAAATGATCCGGCCTCGCTCGCCGATGAAGCCGGAGCAATGGCCCTGTTCGGCGGGCGGCGGGTAATCTGGATCGAGCCGGCGGGGGATGAGATCAAGGATGGCATTGCGGCGCTACTTGCTGCGCCAGCGACCGAGAGCCCGGTGGTCGCGATTGCGGGATCTTCAGCCCGGCCAAGAGAATTGATCAAGATCGCGGAGATGTCGCCGGCAGCGCTTTGCTTCGCCTCCTATGCCCCTGAGGGTCAGGAGGCTGAACGAATGGTAGCCGACGTCGGGCGTCGGTTCGGCCTGTCGATCGACTCAGCCCTTGCCGCGCGGATCGCCGCGGCATGCGGCAATGACGAGGCGATCATCAGCCAGGAACTCGACAAGCTCTCGCTGTATCTCGACTCATCGCCCAACCGGCCGATTGCGCTCGAACCCTCGGCGGTCGATGCGGTTGGAGCAGAGCTGGGCGACAGCGACCTGCTTCATTTGTCCGATTTGGCACTGTCAGGAGAAGTGGCGGCGGTGGCCGACGCGCTCGGTTCGATGGTGACACCGGGGCAGGCAGTCCCGGTCCTCCGCGCGCTTCAACGGCGATTGTTGATGCTGGCCCCGGCTCGGGCCAAAGTGGAGCATGGTCAGCGGCCCGATGACGTCATGGCGTCATTGGGTAAATCGTTGTTCTGGAAGGACAAGGCGAATTTTGGTGCGATGCTTCGACGGTGGACTGCAGGCGATATTGCGCGTCTCGCGGATCGGGCGGCGAAGGCTGAGCAAGCGCAATTATTCAGTTCCGCGCCCGAGCATGATGCTCTTGGTGAGGAGCTATTAGCAGTGGCGCGCGCGGCTCGCAGACGGTGAAGCCGACTACGGCTCGCTAAATCGGTTCGCCGCTCAGCCGCTGACAGATCATGTCGAGTTGATCGAGGCTCGAATAGTACAGAGTAACGTTCCCGCCGTCCCCCTTGTGTCCAACTTCAACTCGAATTCCGAGTAGATCCGAAAGCTGGCGCTGGAGCGCTTCAAGATCGGAATCGATCGGTCGGTCCTTGGCCTCTCCCGCCGACTGCGGGCGCTTCACTCTCCGGGCTCGGGCCTCGGCCTGTCGAACGGAAAGGCCCTTGGCAATTATTTCCCGAGTCAACGCATCCGGATCGGGTGAGTTCGCTACCGCTCGAGCATGGCCCATTGTGATATCGCCTTGCAATAGCGAAATCCTGACGAAAATGGGAAGATTGAGAAGTCGCAACAAATTCGCGATATGGCTGCGCGATTTGTGAACAAGTTTGACGACATCGTCTTGGCTGTGACCGTGCTCATTGATCAGTAAACGATAGCCTTCTGCCTCCTCGATAGCATTTAGGTCCTCACGCTGGATATTCTCGATCAGTGCAAGCTCGGCGCTGGCCTGGTCGTTGGAATTGCGCACGATCGCGGGGATTCGATGAAGCCCGGCGCGTTGCGCGGCTCGCCAGCGGCGTTCGCCAGCGACGATCTGAAAGCCGTTGTCGGTCGGTCGAACAAGGATCGGTTGAAGCACCCCGCGATCGGCGATCGACTGGGCAAGCTCGGCCAAGGCGGCCTCGTCGAAAATCCTCCTCGGCTGCTCCGGATTTGGCGTAATTCTCCCAATTTCTATCGTTCGAATGCCATCTGCTGTGTCGTCTGAGCGCGCATTGCTGCCTGGGAGTGCGCTGGACTCCCCGAGAAGCGCCGACAGACCGCGACCAAGGCCTTTGGCGGGACGATCGCTGGTCATGCAGCCTGCGCCAATTGCGGCAGGCGGCCAATGACTTCGCGCGCAAGGCGCAGGTACGCATCTGATCCCGGACAGCGCAGGTCGTAGATGAGGGCTGGCAGCCCATGACTGGGCGCTTCTGACAAACGCACATTGCGGGGAATGACCGTTTCAAAAACCGTTTCGCCAAGACACGATCGAACATCATCGGAAACGGCCTGCGAGAGGTTGTTGCGCCGGTCGAACATGGTTAGCGCCACCCCAAGAATGGAGAGGCCAGGATTGAAGGCGCTCCGAATGCGCTCGACGGTCTGCAATAATTGACTGAGCCCTTCGAGCGCAAAGAATTCGCATTGAAGGGGGATAAGCAGTTCATTTGCGGCAACCAAGCCATTCACTGTCAATAATCCGAGCGAGGGCGGACAATCGATCAGACAAATATCCCATCTACCGGCAGCCACAGTTAGTGCGCTATCGAGTCGATGCGCCCGGTCCGCCAGGGTCACTAATTCAACCTCCGCGCCCGATAAATCAACCGTCGCGGGGAGGAGATCGAGGCGGGGAACACGAGTCGCGAGAACCGCATCCTCCACACTCGCTTCGCCAATCAGCACATCATAACTGGACTTGGTCCGCTGAGCATTTGAGATTCCAAGCCCAGTAGACGCATTGCCTTGAGGATCAACGTCAGCAAGCAGCACTCGCCAGCCCATCGCGGCCAGTGCAGTTGAAAGGTTGATCGCAGAGGTCGTCTTGCCTACGCCGCCCTTCTGGTTTGCCACCGCAATCCTGATCATGATTCTCTTGGTCTCACATTTTGAGCGATTACGATCAGCGACCGGGGGTCGATTAGGCTTTGTTCCAACTGAAACACGCCGTGCCAGCTTTTTCGCGCCTCCTGCAGTTCCTGAAGCCCACTCTGGCCTTTGGGAAGCACCCAGCGCGTATTACTTGTGGATAAATGGTAAGACATTCCGAGCAATTTCGATATCGACGCAACCGCTCTCGCCGAAATTACGCCAAACTTTCCAACCGCTCTTTCCGCTTTCTCGATTTCAACACCAGCGTGAAGTCCCAGCGCATCAATCACTTCGCGAAGAAAGAGGGCCCTAAGCCTCCGCGGCTCAATAAGTGTTACTGGCGCAGCAGTCAGGCAGGCCAGGACAATGCCGGGGAAACCAGCTCCTGCTCCGATGTCTAGCCACGATGCGCTTGAAGAGGTCTCAAAGCGGAGCAATTGCGCTGAATCAAGGATGTGACGGTTCCAAATATCCGGGAGTGTTCCACGTGAAACAAGGTTTTGACGCACATTCTCGCTCCGTATCATCGCGACAAAGTGAATAAGCCGCTCAATTGCCTCTAACGATACGTGTCTGCCAGTAAGGCGCTCGAGTTCGTCTTTCACGCGGCAGCGCGCCGCGCAGTCGCAATATACAGTGCTGACAGCGCAGCCGGCGTGATTCCCGGAATGCGAGAAGCCTGGTCGATCGTTTCCGGTCGAACCTGCGACAATCGCTCGACCATTTCCCCGGACAATCCTGCAATTTGGCTGAAATCGAGACCGGCGTGAATTGCGGCACCACGCTCCCGACGAACCGATTCCCACTCTCGATCCTGCCGGTGAATATAGGGCGCGTAGAGGGCATCGGCCTGTCCCTCGCTCGATTGGGCGAACTGCGTCGACGTTCGCGACTCGAGATGCGCCGCGATCAACGCGCGCCGCCGGGCCGAGACGCAGGCAGCGCCAAGCGCGGCCTCTCCGAGACGCGTCGTTGCGTTGTCCGCCCGAAGAGCGAGTCGATGCTCGGCGCGAGCGGTCATCATCCGATACGGTTCGCTCACGCCCTGAAGCGTAAGATCGTCGATCATCACGCCGATATAGCTCGACCGGCGATCAAATCGCACCGCGGGTAGCTCGAGGACTTTCGCTGCTGCATTCAACCCTGCAGCTAAGCCCTGCGCGGCCGCCTCCTCATAACCAGTCGTGCCATTAATCTGCCCGGCAAGAAAGAGCCCCTCGATAGCGTGTGTTTCGAGGGTTGAGCCTAGCCGCCGCGGATCGACGAACTCATATTCCACGGCATAGCCTGGCCGAACGATCTCAACCTGCTCGAGACCCTTGATACTGCGCAGGAATCGCTCCTGAACGTCAACCGGAAGCGACGTCGAGATGCCGTTGGGGTAAACCAAAAAGTCGTCCAGCCCTTCGGGCTCAAGAAAGATCTGATGCGAATCGCGCTCGGCGAAGCGCTTGACCTTGTCCTCGATCGACGGACAGTAACGCGGGCCGCGCCCCTCGATGCTTCCAGCAAACAACGGCGAACGATCAAAATTGTCGGCGATAATATCGTGCGTCACGACGTTGGTACGGGCAATCGCGCAGCGCAGCTGCGGCGGCGGCGCGCCGTCGTGCAGCGCCGAAAGGGCCCAATGATCCCGGTCGCTCGGCTGCTCTTCGAGTCGCGACCAATCGATCGTTCTTCCGTCGAGTCGCGGCGGGGTCCCGGTCTTCAAACGGCCCTGACCGAGCCCGATGTCCCGCACTTGCGAGGCCAGAGCGGTTGCGGCACGCTCCCCACTCCGCCCGCCTTCGAGGACCCGCTCGCCAATGAACAGGCGCGCATCGAGGAAGGTGCCCGTGGCGACAACCACCGAGCGGCATTCGATGATGCCCGACGCGGTCTCGACCCCGCAAATTCGGTTATGTTCGATGTTGAGGCGCAGTGCCTCGGCGACGACGATCTCGACACCTTGCTCGGCGAGCATTGCGGCGACAGCGCTGCGATACAGCCGGCGGTCGGCCTGAACGCGCGGCCCCCACACCGCCGGCCCCTTGCTTCGATTGAGCATCCGGCGATGGATTGCGGCGCGATCGGCGGCGCGCGCCATCAACGCGTCGAACACGTCGAGTTCGCGCACCAGATGCCCCTTGCCAACCCCGCCGATGGAGGGATTGCACGACATTTGACCCGCATCCTCGGCGCGAAACGTCAGCAGTCCAACGCGGGCGCCGCGCCTTGCTGCAGCAGCCGCCGCCTCGCACCCGGCATGGCCGGCGCCGATGACCAGAATGTCGAACATGGTCCAGCTATTAGCGGGCGCAAAGCTTTCGGCCAACTGCTCGCTTTGTCATTTCCCTAAGCAGAATCGCGCGAACAGCGCATCGAGCATATCCTCGACCCCGGCGCGACCGGTAATTCGATCAAACGATTGCCGCGCTGACCTGAGGCCATCGGCGACGACCGCCAAGTCCCCCGATTTTACGCAAGGACCAAGCGCGGCTTCGGCTTCACCAATCAACGCCGACTGACGCCGGTTGAGCGCGACGGCGTTTTCGGCTGGGATGAAGTGCGCGGCAAGGGCGGCAACGCGGTCAATCAGCGGCTCCAGTCCCTGCCCCGTCTTGGATGACACGGCGAGCGACGAACCGTCGGTGGGAGCAAGACCAAGATCAGCCTTGGGAATCAGCTGAACCAGCCTTTGATGGCTCGGCGCCTCTGAAGACGGACCGAGCCACAATAGGATGTCGGCCGCCACGATCAATCGCGCAGCGCGCTCCACTCCAATTATCTCAACGCTATCAACGGTCTCGCGCAACCCTGCGGTATCCGTCAGCAGGCAAGGGATTCCGTTGATCGCGAAAGGCACCTCGATATAGTCGCGGGTCGTTCCTGGAATGGCACTGACAATTGCCCGGTCGACACCCGCTATAGCGTTGACAAGGCTGGACTTTCCTGAGTTTGGCGGACCTGCAACGACGATTCTTATGCCGTCCTTGAGCGGCTCCAGACGCGGCCGCTCGAGCCACGACTGAAGCTCTGCAGCAAGCGTGTCCACGTCGTCGTAAAAGGCGGACGGCATCGGTTCGTCATGCTCCTCGGCATGGTCGATTGCGCGCTCGGCCATGCCCGAGAGGCTCAGGAGTCGCTCCTGCCATGCGTCAATCTGCCGCTTGAGAGACCCGTCGGAGAGCGACAGCGCGGCGCGGCGCTGGGTTTCGGTCTCGGCCTCGAGCAGGTCGGCCAGCCCCTCCGCCTCGGTCAGGTCGATTCGGCCATGATCGAACGCACGGCGCGTGAACTCACCCGGTTGGGCAGGGCGCAATCCCTCGATCCGGGAAAGCGCCCCGAGCACCGCATCAACCACCGCGCGGCCGCCATGGCAGTGAAATTCGACGATATCCTCACCAGTCGCGGTGGCCGGCGCGGCAAAGGCGATAACGAGTGCTTCGTCGAGCAAGGTGCCATCGCCCGGATCGCGCAACTCGCGCACCGCGGCGGTTCGGCATTCCGGCAACCTCCCGCCAAGCTGCTCACCCGCCAAATGCGCGAGCGGCCCGCTCACCCGCACAACCGCGATCGCCGCCGGCGGGCGACCGCTCGATAGCGCGAAGATCGTTTGGCCGCTCAGGCGAATAACGGGGCGATCGCGGGTACCACGTGATGCGCACCCTCCCAAATCATCTTCGCCGCAACCCAAATAATGACCAGTAGCCCGACCCAGGCGATCCACCGGTAGCGGTCGATGTAGCGGGCGATGAAATTGGCCGCGAGCCCCATCAATAGCACCGACAGGATGAGGCCGAAGACCAAAACATACGGGTGGTTCTTGGCAGCTCCGGCGACCGCCAGGACGTTGTCCAGGCTCATGCTGACGTCGGCGAGTGCAACGCCCCAGGCGGCGCTTGCGAAGCTCCTGGCGGGCTTGAGGCCGCTATGCTCGTCGCCAACGATCTCGGTCGATCCGTGGCTTCCCGCGGCGGGTCTCAATTCGCGGTACATTCGCCACGCTACCCACAGCAACAACAGACCGCCGGCGAGAATCAATCCGACGATCTGGAGCAATTGGCTGACGATCAGCGCAAAGGCGATCCGCAAGATCAGCGCCGCAGCGACCCCAATCAGGATGACCTTCCGGCGCTGCTCAGCGGGCAATCCGGCAGCAAGCGCCCCGACGACAATCGCATTGTCTCCGGCAAGGACGATGTCGATTGCCATCACCTCTAGGAAAACGGCGAATGCCTGGGGCGAGATGAGGCCGAAGAAATCCATCATCCCACCCTATCCGAGGCGGAGGACCTGCCTCAAGCCCAGAACATGTTCGCCGCCCACCCAACCCTCGTAGATCATGCCCCCTGAGACATAGAGGATGACCACCAGGCCGATATAATTGATCCAGTGATGGCGCTGGATCAGCTTGGCGACATAATTGGCCGCCAGGCCCATCACTAGCACCGAAAAGGTCAGCCCGATGAACAGCAGCGCCGGATTGTCCCGCGCGATCGAGGCTACCAGAAGGACATTGTCGAGGCTCATGCTGAGGTCGGCGGCCATGATTTGGAGCGCGGCCCGAAGGACGGTCTTGCTTTGCGGCGGTCCTTCGACCTGAGGCGTGTGCGGATCGTCGGCAATGACCACCCCGCGCGGATGAAGTTCGCGGAACAGATTATAGGCAACCCAAAGCAGCAACAGCCCGCCGGCGAACACCAGCCCGGTCACTTTGAGCAGTTGGGTAGCGATGAGTGCGAAGCCGATCAGAAAGATCAGCGCCATCGAGACCCCAAACAGCAGCACCTTGCGCCGGTCGCGCTCGGGCAGGCCCGAAGCGAGCGCACCCATGATGACGACATTGTCGCCCGCCATGGTCAGATCGCCAATGATGATCTGGCCGAGCTTGGCTAGCCCGGCGCCGGTCATGAGGACGCTGAAGTCAAACCCGGGGATCATCATCCCTTATTGGTTCATGCTCGCAAAAAAGTCTTCGTTGGATTTGGCATCCTTCATCTTGTCGAGCAAGAATTGCATGGCATCGATGGTGCCCATCTGCATCAGGATCCGGCGCAGCACCCACATCTTGCTGAGCGTGACCTGGTCGACCAGCAACTCTTCCTTGCGGGTGCCCGATTTGCCGACGTCGAGGCTCGGGAAGATGCGCTTGTCCGAAACCTTGCGATCGAGGATGATTTCGGAATTGCCGGTGCCCTTGAACTCTTCGAAGATAACCTCGTCCATCTTCGATCCGGTGTCGATCAGCGCGGTAGCAATGATCGACAGCGAGCCGCCTTCCTCGATGTTGCGCGCGGCGCCGAAAAAGCGCTTCGGACGCTGCAGCGCATTGGCGTCGACACCGCCCGTAAGCACCTTGCCCGATGACGGAACGACGGTGTTGTAGGCGCGGCCGAGGCGGGTGATCGAATCGAGCAGGATAACGACATCCTTCTTGTGCTCGACCAAGCGCTTGGCCTTTTCGATGACCATCTCAGCGACCTGGACGTGGCGCGAAGCGGGCTCGTCGAAGGTCGAGGAAACGACCTCGCCGTGGACGCTGCGCTGCATGTCGGTGACTTCCTCGGGCCGCTCATCGATGAGCAGGACGATGAGGAACACCTCCGGGTTATTGTCAGTAATCGCCCGCGCGATATTCTGCAGCAGCACGGTTTTGCCGGTCCGGGGCGGAGCGACGATTAGCGCGCGCTGTCCCTTGCCAAGCGGGGCGACGATGTCGATCACCCGGGCGCTTTTATCCTTGATCGTCGGGTCGAGTGTATCGAGCTTCAATTTCTCGTCCGGGTACAACGGCGTCAAATTGTCGAAGTTGACGCGGTGCCGAGCCGCATCGGGCTCGTCGAAATTGATCTGCGTGATCTTGGTCAGCGCGAAATAGCGTTCGCCATCCTTCGGCGCGCGGATTTCACCCTCGATGGTGTCGCCAGTTCGCAGGCCAAACTTGCGGACGTGATTGGGCGCGACATAAATGTCGTCGGGCCCGGCGAGGTAATTGGCCTCGGGGCTGCGCAGGAATCCGAACCCGTCATTGAGCACCTCGATAGTGCCCATGCCCATGATTTCGGCACCGCTTTCGGCGCGCACCTTAAGGATCGAGAACATCAAATCCTGTTTGCGCAGCGTCGACGCGCCTTCGATTCCAAGCTCTTCGGCCATGGCCACGAGTTCCGCGGGAGGTTTTTGCTTGAGGTCTTTCAAATGCATGAGACGGTCTTTTCTTGGGGAATAGCGTGCGAACGGATGGTTCGAAGCAATGGGACGACAGGACGCCGCCGCTTGAGAGTTTGTGGCTGCCGACGAAATTGACAGGTCGGCGCCGCTCAGAGCGCGAGGTATGTCCGCGGGACCGTGCTGTCAATCGGCACCAAGGAAAACTGCTCTCGTCCTAGAATGGACGTACGATCACTAGGACAACGATTATAGCCGCGGCGATGCCAGGGATTTCGTTGATCAGACGAACCGCCTTGCCCGACAGCGGTCGCGCGCCGTTGGCCAGTTTCTTGCCATAGCTTCCGAGCCAGCCCTGATAGCCCGTCAGCGCTACGACCAGCGCAAGCTTGGCGGAAAACCAATATTGTCCGAACACGCCGAGGTGAAAAGCGAGCACCAGTCCAAGCATCCAGGTGATCAGCATTGCCGGGGTCAGGATGATCGAGCGGACTCGCGTCTCACGCTCGATCCAGGCGCGGTCTTCGGGCGAACCGGCGACGGTTTCCTGATGATAGACGTAGAATCGCGGAAGCAGGAACAGCCCCGCCATCCAGAAGATGACGAAAGTCACATGGGCCGCCTTGACCCACAGATAGGCCGGCCCGAGAAATCCTACCCAATCGCTCACTTGGCTCCCTTCACTAGCCCGATCAGCTGCTCGACATGGCCGATCGGCGTATCCTGGAGGATACCGTGGCCAAGGTTGAATATGTGCGGCCGCCCAGCAAAGGCGTCAAGGATGTGAGTCACCGATCGTTGGAGCGCAACACCGCCAGCAAGCAGCGCAAGCGGATCGAGATTGCCCTGAACCGGCAGCTCGGGTGGAAGTTCGGCGTTGGCCCAGACCGGATCAACCGTCTCGTCGAGCCCAAGCGCGTCGACTTTGGTTTGACGGGCATAAGTGGCGATCTTGCCCCCAGCGCCTTTTGGAAAACCGATCACCGGGATTTCAGGATGACGAGCGTGCAAGGCGGCCACCAGCCGCGCCGTCGGCGCGATGACCCAACGCTCAAACTGACTCGGCGACAGACTGCCCGACCAGCTGTCGAACAATTGCACGGCCTCTGCACCAGCGCAGATCTGGCCCGAAAGATAGTCGAGCGTGACGCTCTCAATTCGATCGATAAGCGCCGCGAACAACCCGGGATCGGCGTAAGCGAGGCGCCGGGCCTCGGCTTGCTCGCGGCTCCCCTGACCGGCGACCATGTAGGTTGCAACGGTCCACGGGCTGCCCGCGAAACCAATTAGCGTCTTGTCTGGGGCAAGCGCCGCTTTGACTTTGGCGACGGTGACGTAAATCGGGTCGAGCCGCTCGGGTGCGGAGATCAGTTTATCGAGTTGGGCAATTGCCAGCGGCGGATTGAGCCTCGGCCCCTCGCCGGTGACGAAGGTGAGGTCCTGTCCGATCGCGAACGGAACGATGAGAATATCGGAAAACAGAATCGCGGCATCAAAACTCGGGAAACGAACCAACGGCTGAAGGGTGACCTCGGCCGCAGCGACGCTATCGTAGACGAGGTCGAGGAAGCCCCCCCGTTCGGCCCGAAGCGCACGATATTCGGGAAGATAGCGCCCAGCCTGGCGCATCAGCCACAGCGGCGGGGTGTTCTGCCGCTCACCGCGCAGGGTCGCGAGCAACGGCTTGATCATGCCTGCTTCCTATTCCCGAGCGGCTTGGCGTTCACCCTTTCTATCTTCCTTATTATAGATTCTAGATTTGATTGTTGTTGTGGTTGGTCGCTGGATCGCGGGGCTTAGTCGGCGCTCCCGCAATTGCCAACACGGCTGAGGTCGCGATTGATCCTCAAATCCAGCGAGTCGCCGTGATCCGCACCCGCAATTCACAGGCTGGGGGCGGATTTCCTCCACGGGGATGAATCGCGGGACATTGTTGCCACGATCGCGGATAAGGGCGCGGTCAAGACCGCCCCCAGCCTCGCGCCAGGTCCCAGCAGTCACTTGTCCACAAGGTTATTGGATCGCCGTGTCGCTCATTCTCGCTTCCGCAAGCCCAATTCGGCGGGCGATGCTCGACCAAGCCGGGATCGCTCATCGGGTCCTTCCCGCCGGAATCGACGAGTCGGCGATTAAGACCGAATTTGACGATCCTAGACTGGCGACGATCGCGCTTGCCGGCGCCAAGGCGCTGGCAGTGAGTGGCGATCACCCAGGAGAATGGGTCATTGGCAGTGATTCGATGATAACCGTCGACGGACGCTTTTTCGATAAGCCCGCGAGCCGCGCTGACGCAGCTAATCATCTGCGCCTTTTTTCGGGCAAGGCCATGACCCTGATGAGCGCGGTAGCGCTGGCCAAGGACGGCAAGCTTATATGGTCGATGGCCGATCAGGCGGTGCTCGCGGTGCGCCGCCTCAGCGATTCCTTCATCGCGCAATATCTTGATTCCGAATGGCCCGACGTCGGCTATTGCGTCGGCGTGTTCCGACTCGAGGGTCTTGGTGTAAACTTGTTCGACTCGATCGACGGCGATCATTTCACGGTGCTCGGAATGCCCTTGCTGCCGCTGCTTGGCGCGTTGCGCGAGCGCGGATTGGCGCCGACATGATCCGGATCGCGCTGACCGGATCGATCGGCATGGGCAAATCGACCGTTGCCGCGATGTTCGTCGGCGCCGGCATTCCGCTGTTCGATGCCGATGCAGAAGTCCGCCGCATGCAGGGGCCGGGCGGTTGTGCGGTGGCGGCAATCGGCGACGCCTTTCCTTCAGCGATGCGCAATGGCGAGCTCGATCGTGAAGCGCTCGCCGAGATCGCCTTCGCCGCCCCGGAGAATCTCAAAATCCTCGAAGCGATCACGCATCCAGCGGTCGCGGGGGCACGTGTTGAATTCGTCGCCCGCCACCGCGACTATCCGGCCCTGTTGTTCGACGTTCCACTGCTGTTCGAAACGAACAGCGAGGGAGCGTTCGACAAGGTAGTCGTGGTGTCCGCGTCATCCGCTTTGCAACGCCAGCGCGTGCTTGCTCGTCCCGGCATGAGCGAAGCCAAGTTCGACTCGGTTCTTGCCCGCCAGATGACCGACACCGACAAGCGGGCGCGTGCGGATTTCATCATTGATTCCGGCGGCGATCTGTCTGCAACCGAAGCCCAGGTGAACAAGATTCTGGCTTGCCTCGGACTCACTCAAGGGGGATAGTCTAACCGTGCGGGAAATTGTCTTTGATACCGAGACCACGGGCCTGAGCCCGGCTGGCGGCGACCGGATCGTCGAGATCGGCTGCGTCGAAATCTTCAACCGGGTCGAAACCGGCAAACATTATCACACTTATTTCAATCCCGATCGTGACATGCCTGGCGAAGCCGAAGCGGTCCACGGGCTCAGCGCAATGTTCCTGTCCGACAAGCCGAGTTTCGCCGACAAGGTTGAGGAATTGCTCGAATTCATCGCCGATTCGCCGCTCGTTGCACACAATGCGGGGTTCGATTTCGGTTTCCTCAATTTTGAACTCGGACTGTGCGGCCGGACCGCGGTGTGCATGACCCGGATGCGCGATACGCTGGCGATGGCGCGCTCGAGACATCCCGGCGCCAAGCATAGCCTCGATGCGCTGTGCGTACGCTTCGGGATCGACCGCAGCCACCGGGTCAAGCATGGGGCACTGCTCGACGCGCAATTGCTCGCCCAAGTCTATGTCGAATTGACCGGTGGCCGCCAAATCGGCCTTGGTCTGGCTGCGGAGTCGATTGAAACCGCGATCGGCAGCGGTGAAGCGCAACCTGCAACCGTGGCGCGCACACCGCTTGAGCCGCGGCCGCATTCGGCATCGCTGGCGGAACTCGAGCGCCACCGCGCTTTCCTCGCCCGGCTGACCAAGCCGTTGTGGGATCGCTTCGCCAAGGCGAGTTGACGCCACCTTGGCGCCGGTCCTATCGCCGGGCAGCACACAGAAGCGAGGGCATAGTGGACGTTCGTGTTTCGGGACATCAAGTCGATACCGGCGAGGCGCTGCGCGAGTTGGCCCAGCGGCGGATCGCCGATCTGACGGATAAGTATTTTGCGCGTACGGTCGGTGCCCGGGTTACCTTCGGGCGCGGTCCAAATAGCGAGTTCACTTGCGATATCGTCGCACCGGTGGCGCAGGGCGTGGTGCTCAAGGCCTCGCACCGGGCGTCCAAGGCGGAGCAGGCGCTGGGCGGCGCCGCCGACCGAATTGAAAGCCAGTTGCGCCGCTATGTGAAGCGTCTTCGCTCACATAAGGCGGTCGAGGCCGACCAGCCATTTGTCGAGAACGCGGCCTATACTATCTTCACCGGAACGACCGATTCGGCTGACGAGGGCGAGGAACAATTCCCGACGATTGTTGCCGAAACTCGGGTCGACGTGCCCGATTCGAGCGTCTCCGACGCGGTCATGATGATGGACTTACGCAACACCAATGCGCTGATGTTCAAGAACAGCGCCACCGGCGCATTCAACATGATCTATCGTCGCGAGGACGGGAATATCGGCTGGGTTGAGCCGCACGCCGCCTGAGCCGATCTTCAACTCACCGCCACTGTGCTGCGCGCCGTGTATGGGATGTTTTCATGCAACTCGCCGACTTCCTCGATTTTGACGCCATCAAACCCGCCTTGCCCGGTGGCAACAAGCGGTCGCTGCTCCAGCAATTGGCCAGTCTTGCCGGTCAGCGGCTGGGCATTCAGCCGCCAATGATTCTCGCCGGCCTGATCGAGCGAGAACAGCTTGGCTCGACTGGTTTTGGCCAAGGGGTCGCCATTCCCCACTGCAAGATCGAGGGCTTGCAGCGAATTTACGGACTGTTCGCGCGGCTTGCCGAGCCGGTCGATTACAAGGCAGTGGACGGAGGCCGGGTCGACATCATTTTCTTGTTGCTGTCGCCGCCCAATGCCGGCGCCGAGCATTTGAAGGCGCTTGCCGCGATCAGCCGGGTCATGCGTCACGAGGCGACCCTCGAGAAGATGCGCGGCGCGCGCAGCCGCGATGCGCTGGCCGCGGTGCTTATTGGCGCTGACGAGCGCGACGCCGCCTGAGTGCCGCGGGCGGGACCTTAAATTGCCTTCGCCCTTTTCACGATTGCCGGCCGGTCTCGAAGTTGCAGCGCTCCTGCGCCGAACCGAGGTGGCTGGCGACTTTGCAACGGTAGTGCACAAGGGTGACAAAGATCGTGGAGCACTGTTGCTGATTCTCGGGTCGCGGGGCCGACATATCGCTTGTCTCGAGCGCGTCCTGTCCCTCGGCGGGGAATACGAATGGCGCCGCACCGGGCCGAAGGATTCGGCGGGTTCCGGAGAAATCACGTCATTCCTCCAGAAAAGAGCACGGTTCGACGAAGATTACTGGGCAATCGAACTAGATATCGCGGACCCGGAACGGTTCATCGCTGAAATCGGCCCAACGGGTTGATTTACCTCCGAAACATGTGAAGACCAAGCTCAACAACAAGAGCGGGGGGCGCATTCTCACCAAAACATGGTGATGTGCCACGCGAGACGGGGAATAGCTTAGGAACATCGGCCGCCGGTAAATTCTGGTTGATCGTTCATCATTACAAGCTCTTCACCGCTTGATTTGTGGTTTTAATGACTTTTTCGATGCGTTTCGCGACTGCCATTTGTGCTGCCTTATTGGCATCTGCAATCGCTCCCGCCCAGGCTGGACCGACCGCTGCTCCGCCGACTTTCATGGCGAGCCTGAGCTTGCCCAAGATAGCGATTCCCAACCTGTTGGATGATGGCAATGAGCCCCAATTATCGGGCGACACCCAAGTCGATTTCGGCCGGCAAGATGCCGCCCCCCCGACTGCTGCCGCCACCGACTCCGGCACTGGCTCTGATCCCGCCGCCAAGTCGATCGCCGAAGTAGTGCGGACTGGCGACCTCTCAAATATGGTCGCCCAACTGCGCGGTTCCACGCCAGGCAGCCGCGAGCTCGAGTGCCTCGCCACCGGCGTTTATTTTGAATCCAAGGGTGAACCTCTCGCCGGCCAACTCGCGGTCGGCCAGGTCATCGCCAATCGCTCGACCAGCGGCCGGTTTCCGTCGAGCTATTGCGGCGTGCTGTTCCAGCGCGGACAATTTTCATTCGTTCGCGGCCAGACTCTTCCGTCGGCCCCGCGTTCGAGCAGCCAATGGAAGACTGCAGTGGCGATCGCCAAAATCATCGACCGTGAGCTCAAGCAATCCACCGTGGGCAGCGCTTTGTTCTTCCATGCCCGCTACGTCTCGCCCGGCTGGCGCCTGAAACGCGTTGCGGCGATTGGCAATCACATTTTCTACCGCTGAGGCGGAGCACCTAAAATATTGAGGAAAAGCGCTGGCGTGGGAGACCTCGCCCGTTTTCTTTTGGGGCGATGTCCCGCATTGGCCGCGTTGACCTTTTGTTCTACGGCGGATCATGGCCAGTGAATTCGTTTCCGATTGTTTTGCCGACGCCCCGCCAATCGCCGCCGATGTCGCGCGCGGGGTCGTGCGGTTATTCTGCCGCCGGGATTTGTTTGCAGTGTGCGAAATGCCTTTGCCCAACGGGCGCCGCGCCGATTTGATGGCCATCGACCCGCGCGGCGGATTGACCATCGTCGAAATCAAGGTCGCAAAGGCCGATCTCCTCGGGGACTCGAAGTGGCGCGATTATCTCGAATATTGCGACCATTTCTATTGGGCGGTGCCGCCCCGTCTCGCCCCTATCCTCGACCAAGAGCGCTACCTCCCCGGAGCGGCGGGCCTAATCGTCGCCGACCGCTATGACGCGGCGATTGTGCGAGCGGCGGAACACCGACCGTTGGCTCCAGCGCGGCGCAAGTCGGAATTGCTTCATTTCGCGCGCCGAGCGGCGCGGCGGTTGGCCGCTCAGATCGATCCGTCGCTGGGTGAGTCGACCTAGAGCTTCAAAACCGATTTCGGCGTGCTCGCTTCAATGATCTTCAGGATGTCGCGCGCGCGCGGATCGCGGGCGGCATAATCACGCGCCGAAAACCCAGCGATGTGATCGGTCTTGTCGGGGTTGGCACCGGCCTTGAGCAACGCCTGGACGATTCGCGGCTGGCGCTGCTGAACCGCCAAAATCAGCGCAGTCTCGCCAGCCTTGTTGGCGGAATCGATCTTGACCTTGAGCCCAAGCAGCCAGCCCGAACCGTCAAGATAACCCGCTTTGGCGGCGGCCATTAGCGGCGTGTTGCCATCCTTGCCCGCAAGCTCGGGATCGGCGCCATTGTTGAGCAGAAAGCCGGTCCATTCGGAGTCGCGCCGGGAGAGCGCGATGACTAGCGCTGTATCCCCGTCCTCGGCGCGGGAATCGAGCAGCCCCACCGGCCGGTCCTGAAGCAGCTCGACGACCTTATCGCCGTCGCCCCGGCGGACCGCCTCGACGAATTCCATACCCTTATTGGTATATTGCGCGGCGGCCGGCGCAGCCAGTGACAGCAAGGCCGCAGCGGCAATGTACAGAGTATGTCGTTGCAATGTCGTTCCCCGGTCAGCCTGCTTGATCCCGAGCGCCTAGCAGAGCAAGGCTGGCATTGTCATGAACAGTCCGCACCGCTTCTGGGAAAAACCCTTGAGCTCGCTCGACCGCGGCGAGTGGGAAGCATTGTGCGATGGCTGCGCGCGCTGCTGCACCCACAAGCTGGAAGAGGAGGATTCGGGTCTGTTTTATCAGACCAATGTCGCGTGCCGGTTGCTCGACAGCCATAGTGGGCAGTGCAGCGATTATTCGAACCGCAAGAAATTGGTCGCCGATTGCGTTACGCTCAACCGCCGCACCCTCGACCGGCTCGAGTGGCTGCCCGAAAGCTGCGCCTATCGCCTGCGGGCGGCGAACGAGCCGCTGCCCGATTGGCACTATCTGATTTCGGGCAGCCGCGAGACGGTCCACGAGGCGGGCCAGTCGACCCGCGGATGGACCGTCAGCGAGGATGTTGCGGGGGAGCTCGAATTTCATGTGGTCGATCGCAAGCTCTGACCAGCGCGACGAAGAATCGCTGCCGCTGCCGATCGAGATCAGGCCGATCCGCAATGCCCGGCGGATGCGCTTAAGGCTCGACGACAGGCGCGGGGTGCTGAAGTTGACCTGCCCGGCGCGAACCAGCCGGCGAATTGCGCTTCGCTGGGCGCTTGAACAGCGCGATTGGATCGACGCGCAGCTCGCCCGCCGAATTGCGGATGAACCGTTCGTCCCTGGTGCGATCATTCCGCTCGATGGGCGCGATGTTGTGCTGGTCGCTGATTGCGCGCCGCATCGAACTACCCGCCTCGACCACGACCGGCTAATCGTCGGCGGGCCCGAGGCCGGCTTCGCCCGCCGTGTCGAAACTTTCCTGCGCACCCGCGCGCTGGCAGTGATGTCGGACGAGGTCGCCGAATTCGCCGCGCTCGCCGGGGCCGGTGTTCGCTCGGTGTCGATCGGCGACGCGGCGACGCGCTGGGGCAGTTGCTCGTCCCGAAGGCGGATCCGGCTCAGCTGGCGGCTGATCCTGGCATCGCCGGCAGTGCGCCGGTTCGTCGTTGCCCACGAAGTCGCGCATTTGCGGCACCTCGATCACGGTCCCGCTTTCCGTTTGCTTGAAGCGGAGTTGGTTGGGACTGGCCTGGCGGAGGCCAAGGCCGCTCTAAAGCGTGAGGGGCCGCGGCTCCGGCGGTTGGGGAGGGGGCGCTAGGCGCGGGTCCGGGGATCGCTGCGGCTGGGGCGGTGGTTGCGACGGCCGCTGAAACTGGGGCGGCGGATAGCGCGTCGCTCCTTGCGCTTCGGGGTCTGCGATCCGTCCCGGCAACTGCTGGTAGTCGCCGGTGCCGTCGGCATTGATCTGCTGCCCACCGGGCGGCGCTTGTTGAGAGGCCGGCGGCGGGCCGATCGGCAGGCCGTTTTCGTCAACCATCGGAGTCATGCCGTCGAACGCTCCGTCACCATTGCTTGAATATTCTTCCTCTGGAGTCAGCTGCCAGTCGGGCAGCGGGACCTGAGTGTCGAACTGTTCGACCGGCCGATTGGCCACTGCAACGCTCATGAAATCGTGGAATGCGCGCGCCGGGGCGGTGCCACCCTGGAGTCCGGCGACTGGCTTGGCATCGTCGCGACCCATCCATACCGCCGCCGTCAGTCCGCTCGAAAAACCGATAAACCAGCCGTCCTTGTTCGAACTCGTGGTGCCGGTCTTGCCAGCAACGGGCCGTCCGATCTGGGCCGCCCGCCCGGTGCCGCTGAGCACTGCCGACTGCAGCAAATCGGTCATTTCGGCGGCCACCCACGGTGCCACCAGCACCCGCTCTTCATCGCCGTCGCGTTGGTAGAGCAAACGGCCGTCGGCAGTGACGACCTTGCGGATCCCATAAGGCGTTACCGCCACTCCCTTGTTGCCGACCGCGGCAAAAGCGCGCGCCATGTCAATGACCCGCACTTCGCTGCTCCCAAGGACCATCGAGGGAAAGGTTGCAATCGGGGTCGAAAGGCCGAATCGCCGCCCCATATCGGCGACGGTCCCGAACCCGACCTGCTGCCCGATCTTCGCGCTGATGGTGTTGATCGATCGCGAAAAGGCTTCGCGCAGCGACACCGGCCCGAGGTGGGTTCGAGAAGAATTGCGCGGCGACCAGCCATCGATCGTAACCGGCGCGTCGACTACCATGTCGGTCGGCTTCATCCCCGATTCGAGCGCTGACAGATAAACGAACAATTTGAACGCCGACCCGGGTTGGCGCACCGCCTGGGTGGCGCGATTGTAGATCGAGGCCACATAATCGCGGCCGCCGACCATCGCCCGGACGGCACCATCGCGGTCAACCGCGACCAGAGCGCCCTGGGCGCCGCTCGGCGCATTCTTGGTGATCGCCGAATCGGCGGCGCTCTGCATGCGCGGGTCAAGTGTGGTCCAGACATCGATCGGATCGCCGCTCTGGTCGATCAAGGTGTCGAGCTGAGGCAGCGCCCAGTCGGTGAAATAGCGAACGCTGTTTTCCCTCGTGGTCTGCTGGATCTTGATCTTGGCCGGATCGACCGCGGCCGCCGCGCCGGCGCTGATGAAGCCATTGTCGACCATCGATTTGAGGACGACCGCCGATCGCCCGCGAGCGGCTTCGGGATCGGCCGATGGCGCATAATTGGACGGCGCCTTGACCAGTCCGGCGATGATTGCTGCTTCGCCCAGGCTGAGCTGTTCGGCACCGTGGCCGAAAAAGCGCCGCGATGCGGCATCGACACCATAAGCGCCGCCGCCAAAATAGACGCGGTTGAGATAAAGCTCGAGGATCTGGTCCTTGGTGAACTTGCGCTCGATTGCCAGCGCCAGAATCCCCTCTTTGACCTTGCGCCCAAGCGTGCGACTGTTGGTCAGAAAGATGTTGCGCGCCAGTTGCTGGGTGATGGTCGAACCACCCTGGCGCCAATGGCCACTGTCGATCCGCACTTTGACCGATCGCGCGATGCCGATCGGATCGACCCCCAAATGGCTGCGGAATCGCTTGTCCTCGACCGAGATCATCGCTGCCCGCATCTCCAGCGGAATCTGATCGTAGGAAATCCATTTGCCGAAGCTTGGCCCGAGCGACACCATGACATTGCCATTGGCGGCGCGAACCCGGATCATCTGGCCCAGGTCCGACCTTTTGGTCAGTGAGCCGTAACTCGGCAGATAAGCAGCCGCCACTGCAACCGCGACGATCAGCGCCAATAGGCCGAGGATGCCGACATAAATGGCGGCCTTGATGATCGTCATGAAGGTCGATCCTGTGCGCGCCATTCAGGCTGAGGGGATAGAAAGTTGCGGGCGCCCCGACAATAGCGGCCAAGGAACGGTAGCGACGATAAGGCGATCAATCGTCGCTGTCGGACTTGCGGAAATCGAGCGATGCGGAATTGATGCAATAGCGCAGCCCCTCGGGCCCCGGACCATCGGGAAAAACATGGCCCAGATGACCCTCGCAGCGGGCGCAGCGTACTTCGGTTCGCGTCATGCCGAGGCTTTGGTCGCGGATTTCGCTGACATTTTCCTCGGCAACGGGCGCTGTAAAACTTGGCCAGCCGCTACCGCTGTCATATTTGCTATCGCTCGCGAACAGGGGCTCTCCGCACGCCGCGCACAGGAATTGTCCGTCACTTTTGGAATCGAGCAAATCCCCTGAAAACGGTGCCTCGGTCCCACCTTTGCGCAAGACTCGATATTGTTCGGGGGTCAGC
>JBDSRE010000122.1:0-3328 GCA_039929465.1 Sphingomicrobium sp.
TCGCCGGCCTGGATGTCGCCGACCTGGTTGGCAGCGAGCGTGACGTTGCCGGTGGCGATCTTCAGGACCCCATCACCGTCCATCGCATCGCGGGCGTTGACGGCGAGATTGAGGATCGCGTTTTCAAGCTGGTGGGGGTCGACAAACGTCGGCCAGGTGTCCGGATCGAGGGCGATTTCGACCGTGATGCGCTCGCCCAATGTGCGGTCGAGGAGGTCGCTCATCCCGCCAATCAGCTGGCGGCTGTCGACCCGCTCAGGCAGCAATGGCTCTGACCGGGCAAAGGACAGCAAGCGGCGAGTCAACGCGGCCGCTCGGGTCGCGCCTTCCATCGCGTTATTAAGGTGGACACTGATTTCCCGGCGCGGTCCATTGAGTCGGCGCAGGGCAAGATCGATGCCGCCGACCACAACCGCGAGCATGTTGTTGAAATCATGCGCGATCCCGCCGGTTAATTGGCCCACGGCTTCCATTTTCTGGACCTGGCGCAACTGTGCTTCGGCGGCCTGCCGTTCTTCGGCTTCGGCCTTCAAGGCCTTATTCGCTTCCCACAATTCCTGGGTGCGGTCGCGCACCGCCATCTCAAGCACCTCGGCTCGCTCCGATTCGTTTTCCGCCTGCCGTTTGGAGGCCGCATTCTGGCGCAGCGCCTGTACCGCGACCACGCCGAGAAACACCGCTCCGAGCCCGATGATCACCCCGAGCACGCTGAGATATTGGGTGAAGCGATCGGCCTCTGCCGAGAACAACTGGCTTTGCTGGATTCGAGCCCGGAGCGCCGCGCGTTCGGCGACGGTGATGTCGTTGAGCGTGGAATCGAGCTTTGGCCCGGTCGGCGATCGTCCGGCCTCGTAGAAATAACCGATCCCGGTCTCACCCTTTCGTTGAATTGCAGCGCGAGCGGCGAGTGCGAGCTCATCGCCGCGGGTCCGATAGAGAGCCTCGAGCTCGTCGATCCTCTTTTCCTGCTCGGCATTGGTGCGCAGGAGCTTGCGCAGCTGCCGTATCTGATAGCCCGCGAGCTCCCAATCGCTGGCGTAAAGGCTGCCGCTGGTCTTGACGTCTTCATCAAGGACGAAGCGCGCGAGCGCGGCTTCCGAGCGAGAGATGTTGGTGCTGACATTGCGCACGGTCAGCGCGACGTCATAGGAATGGCGCTCGGCCGAAAGCGCCTTTTCGCGTTCGCCATTGGCGATTGCAACAAGGGCGACCATGCCCATCAGGAACAACGCCGCGATCAACCCAAGCGCAGCGGCGCCGCCACGGCGCCAATCCAGACCGACAGTGTCGCCTTCACCAAGCATGGCGGCAGCCTAGACCCCAAGCGGGCGGTCGAAAACCTCAATGTTGGCTGAGCGACCCATTTGATACCCTTCAACCCGGCTCAGGACAGGCAGCCAGTAGCTCGGCCCGCCGCTTCGAACATGGTCAGAATCTCGCCGACCTGCTCGGTCGAATGTTCGGCGCATAGCGAGCAACGCAGCAGAGTCATGTTGGCCGGGGTCGCCGGCGGTCGCGCGAGATTGACGTACAGCCCCTCGTTGAGCAGCGCCTCCCACATCGCAGCGCCGGTGCCCAGATCGGGCATGATCACCGCGATGATCGCCGATTGCGCATCTTCGGTGCCAAGCGTGAAGCCGAGCGCCTTAAGGCCCGCGTGCAGGGTTTTCGAATTCTCAAGCAAATGGGCGCGCTTGTTCGATCCCTGCATCAGCTTGCGGATCGAGGTCGCGGCGGTGGCGACGACCGAGGGCGGCAGCGAGGCGGTGAACACATACGGGCGGGTGACGAGGCGGAGGATTTCGAACTTGGGGTGGTTGGAAACGCAAAAGCCGCCAACGGTCCCGACCGACTTGGAGAAGGTGCCGATGATGAAATCGACCTGGTCGATGACTCCCTGGGCTTCGGCGACGCCGCGGCCATGCTTGCCGATAAAGCCCATCGAATGCGCTTCGTCGACCAGCACCGTGGCGCCAAGGCTCTTGGCCAGCGGAACCATCTTGTCGAGTGGGGCGACATCGCCGAGCATCGAATAGACGCCTTCGAGGATGACCAGTTTGCCGGCTCCTTCGGGGACTCGCTTGAGACGCTTCTCCATCGCTTCGATGTCGTTGTGGCGGAAGGGCACGATCTGGGCATTGCCGAGTGCGCAGCCGTCGTAGATCGAGGCGTGGCTGTCGATGTCGAGGATGATGTAGTCATCCTTTCCGGCGATGGTCGAAATGATCCCGAGATTGGCTTGGTAGCCGGTCGAGAAGACCATGGCGTGGTCCATCGCGTAAAAGTCCTTGAGCGCCTCCTCGCAGGCCACGTGGCCGGCATAGGTGCCGTTGAGGACTCGGCTGCCGGTAGTTCCCGAGCCGTATTCGTCGAGCGCGGCCTTGCCCGCGGCGATGACGTCGGGGTCGAAGGTCATGCCCATGTAATTGTAGGTGCCGAGCAGGATCACGCGCTTGCCGCTGCAGATCGCGACAGTGGGGCTTTCGACCCGCTCCATGACTAGCCCGAAGGGGTCGGTAAGGCCGGTGTCGAGAAGCGCAGCGCGCTGCTCGATCAGCGGGTCGAACTTGGCGAGGAGATCGATCAACCCCGCCTCAGCTCCGCAATTTCTCGATCGCGTCGGCCAATTGCCCGACATTCTCTATTTCGGCCTGGAGATTCATCGGGATGAGGACGTCGAATTCATCTTCGATATTGGCGACGAAATCGAGCACCGTGAGGCTGTCCCATTCGAGGTCCTGAGCGAAGCGTGTGCTTTCGTCGACGGCCACGCCCTTTTTGTTGAAGGGCTCGATTTGCTCGAGGATTGTGGCGAGGCTCTGGTTGCGGTCGGACATAGGCTTGTTCGTTAATCGGGAAGCCGCGCTTGCGCAACGCAATGGGGCGGCAATCCGGCGGCGGATGGGCGAGGCAGGGCGTTCGTGGTACGAAGGCGCGGTCAAATACGGGGGATTAGCATGCGCCGGTTGAAACTGATTCTGCTCGTCGGTGCCGCCGCGGCGCCGCTGTCGGCGCAGAGCCTGATGCCCGATCAGGTTGTAAGCACGATCATCGTCCGGCCGTTGGCACTGCCCAATCCGGTGCTTGGATCCGACAATCGCAAGCATCTTGCCTTCGAATTGCTGGTGACCAACCCGTCAAAGGATTTCATGACCATCGAGGGGGTGACGATTGTCGGTCCCGATGGCGCCGATCTGTCGTCGCAGAGCGGCGTCGGGCTGACGGACATGACGAAGGTTTTTGCCGGGTCGGGCAACCGCATGGGGCCGGGCGAAGTGCGGGTGCTGTTCCAGGATGTGTCCTTCGCCGCAGACGCGCCAATGCCGGC
>JBDSRE010000123.1:0-8237 GCA_039929465.1 Sphingomicrobium sp.
GTGGTCAAAACGTTTCCCAATTGGCGGCTGATCGAGGACCCGGACGGGACCAAGGGCTGGATGCTGGTAAGCCTGCTCAGTGACCGCCGGACCGCGCTGATCAAGGCGGGAGAGCCGCGCGCCATTCGCACCGCTCCCGAGGCCGACGCCAAGGTCCGCTACCGTGCGCAGCCCGGAGTGGTCGGTCAGATCGACAAATGCGGCAGCGGCTGGTGCCGGATCAAGATCGGCAAGCGGTCGGGTTATGTCAGCAGCGGCGACATACATGGATTGGACGCCGGCGAAACGGTGAACTGAAGGCCCATGCGGGCCCGTCTCAGGCCCGCATGGTCGTCGGCGTTGAAGAGCCCGTCGGCTACATCGTCATCGGCGTATAATCGACCCGCTTGACGGTCAGCTTTACGCCCTTGTCGCTGGTGGTTTCGCCCGACTGGCCCATGGCGAGCATTGGGTCGGTCCAGCAGACCTCGCCTTCTTTGGTCATGGCGCTGGTGAAGCAGGCCTTGCCGGCCTTCATCACTGCGGTTCCATGATCCACATGCTCTTTGCCCGACTGGACAATATATTTGCCCGCGGCATCGACCGATTCCTGCATCGCCTTGCCGGTCTTGGCATCGGTGAATTCCCACGACGTTTCGTTGATCGTGGTCATCGCGGCAGGCATGACGGGCGCGGTTTCGGTCACGTCCATTGCGGCATTGTCGGCGGCCGGCGGTGCGGCTTGCTGATTGCAGGCGGCGAGCGCGAGCCCGGCAGTAAGGCAAATGGTCAGGCGCATGGTGGTACTCCCCTGGTTGAGGGGAAGTGATTTAGCAGTCGCAACGGACCGGCGCGACTCCGCATTTCAGACCAACATCCGCCCCATCCACAGCGCCATCGCTACCATCATCACGTTTTCGGTCAGCGAGACAAAGCCCAATGGCACGTTCGAAGACCCCCCGACGCAGGCGCATTTGAGTTCGCGCTTCTCGATATAGACCGCCTTGAAGACGCTAACCGCGCCCTCAAGGCCGATGACCAGCGCGATCGGAACTGACAGCCAGTTGAAACGCCCCGACACCATCAGCACGCCCGCCAGTCCCTCGAGGAACGGATAGGCATAAGCATAAGGCACCCAGCGTTTGGCGAGCAGGTCGTAATTGAGGAACATCGAGCTGAATTTCTCGACGTCCTGCAATTTGAGAAGCGCCAGCACACACATCGAAAACGCGATGAACCATTCGCCCGCGCGGATGGTGAAGGGCGCGCCATAGGCAGCGGTGCTTGCGACCAACGCCATTAGTGCGGTCATCGCGAACAAGGCGATTACCGGACGGTAGCTGGTCGATCCGGGCTTCGGCAGCGCCGTTCCGAAAAAGGCGCGGAGATCGTCGTAACCGCCGATGCGCTTGCCATCGATAAAGGTCTGCGGAGTGGTCTCGACCTTGTGCTTGGCCTTGAACGCCTCGGTCTCTTCCTTTGTCCGCAGCGCGTGATCCTCAACCGCATAGCCGTTCGCCTTGAGCAGGTGCAGCGATTTCAAGCCATAAGGACAGACGTGCCCCGGCATCACCATCCGGTGGAGCTGGGCGGCTTTCGACTTGGGGTCGGACCGGGCGATCAGACCAGTTCCAGTGCCACCGCCGTGGCTTCGCCGCCGCCGATGCAAAGGCTCGCCACGCCGCGCTTCAATCCCTTGTGCTTCAGCGCGTTAACGAGGGTGACGAGGATGCGCGTGCCGCTGGCACCGATTGGGTGGCCCAATGCGGTGGCGCCGCCGTGAATGTTGATCTTGTCATGGGGAATGCCGAGGTCCTTCATTGCGAACATGGCGACGCAGGCAAAGGCCTCATTGACCTCCCAAAGATCGACATCCTCGGCCTTCCACCCGGCCTTTTTGAGCAACTTGTGGATAGCGCCGATCGGCGCGACGGTGAACTGCGCCGGCTCCTGCGCGTGGGCGGCGGTGGCGACAATCCGGGCGACCGGAGCGAGGCCCATGTTCTTGGCGGTCGATGCCTTGGTCAGGACGACCGCTGCAGCGCCGTCGGAAATCGACGAGCTGGTCGCCGCGGTGATCGTGCCCTCCTTGGAGAAAGCGGGTTTCAGCTGCGGGATTTTGTCGGGGCGGCCGCGGCCGGGCGCTTCGTCGGTGTCAACCACCGTCTCGCCCTTGCGGTCGGTGATGGTGACTGGGACAATTTCGCCGGCGAAACCGCCATTGTCGATCGCCGATTTGGCGCGGCTCAGGCTTTCGATCGCATAATCGTCCATGTCCTTGCGGCTCAGCTGATATTCGTCGGCGGTGCACTGGGCGAAGCTGCCCATCGCCCGGCCTTCTTCGTACGCATCCTCGAGACCGTCGAGGAACATGTGGTCATACGCGGTGTCGTGGCCGATGCGCGCGCCGCTGCGGTGCTTCTTGAGCAGATAGGGGGCGTTGGTCATGCTCTCCATGCCACCCGCGACGATGATGTCGGCATTGCCCGCGGAAAGCGCTTCGTCGCCCATGATCACCGTCTGCATGCCCGACCCGCAGACCTTGTTGACGGTGGTCGCCTGGACAGACTTGGGCAGGCCCGCCTTCAACGCTGCCTGGCGCGCCGGGGCCTGGCCTAGCCCAGCGGGGAGCACGCAGCCCATGTAGATGCGGTCGATATCCTCACCCTTAACCCCCGCGCGCTCGACTGCGGCCTTCACCGCGGTCGCTCCAAGCTCGGTCGCTGAAGCACCGGCAAGTGCGCCCTGCATCGCTCCCATCGGGGTGCGGGCGTAACTGAGAATGACGGTGTGGTCGGTGGCGGTGGTCATGATTTCCTGAAGCTCCAAGATTTCCGTTCATCCTGAGTAGGGACTGAGCGAGCGTAGCGAGACGAAGGCCGTATCGAAGGACTACCCTTCGATACGCCATTTCGACTTCGCTCAATGGCTACTCAGGACGAACGGATTTTTGCATATCGTGAAGAACCCATAGTCACCGCGCCCGCCTTGTCCAAGCCCAAGCGGCTCTGCTAGCGCCGGATCGCCCTACAGGAGACCTTTGGCATGTCCGAGCAAGGACTTGATTTCGACCTCGGCGAAATGGCCGATACCATCCGCGAGAGCACCGCGCGGTTCGCCCGCGACAAAATCGCGCCGATCGCTGCCGAAATCGATGAGAGTGACGAATTTCCGCGCGACCTGTGGCCGCAAATGGGCGAGCTCGGCCTCCACGGAATCACCGTCGAAGCGGAATTTGGCGGGCTTGGCCTCGGCTATCTTGAACATGTCGTGGCGCAAGAGGAAGTCGCCCGCGCCTCGGCCTCGGTCGGCCTAAGCTATGGCGCGCACTCCAACCTCTGCGTCAACCAGATCCGCCGCTGGGGCAATGACGAGCAGAAGCACAAATACCTCCCCAAGCTGATCAACGGCGAGCACGTCGGCGCGCTGGCGATGAGCGAGGCGGGCGCCGGTAGCGACGTTGTCGGGATGAAATTGAAGGCCGAGAAATCGGGCAATGGCTACCGCCTCAACGGCACCAAATTCTGGATCACCAACGGTGCTCATGCCGACACGCTCGTGGTCTATGCCAAGACCGGCGAGGGATCGCGCGGGATCACTGCCTTCCTCGTCGAAAAGGACATGGAGGGATTCGCTCCTGGTCAGAAGGTGGACAAGCTCGGAATGCGCGGTTCGCCGACCAACGAATTGGTGTTCGACGATTGCTTCGTCCCGCCCGAAAATGTCCTCGGCGAGGAGAATAAGGGCGTGGAAGTGCTGATGAGCGGGCTTGATTACGAACGTACCGTACTCGCCGGAATTCAGTTGGGGATCATGCAGGCGTGCCTCGACACCGTCGTCCCCTACGTCCGAGAGCGCAAACAGTTCGGCAAGGCCATCGGCAGCTTTCAATTAATCCAGGCCAAGGTCGCCGACATGTATGTCGCGCTCAATTCGGCGCGCGCTTACGTCTATCAGGTCGCGCGGGCCTGCGATGCCGGCAAGACCACTCGGTTCGACGCCGCCGGCGCGATCCTCCTGGCGAGCGAGAATGCGGTCAAGGTCGCCAATGAGGCCGTCCAGGCGCTCGGCGGCGCGGGCTACACCAAGGACTGGCCGGTCGAGCGCTATTATCGCGATTCCAAATTGCTCGACATCGGCGCCGGGACAAATGAGATTCGACGGATGCTGATCGGACGGGAGCTGATTGGGACCTAGCTGAGCTTTGCAAGCTGCGCCCCAGCGGCTAGCGAGGAAGCGATGAGCGCGCCCAGACTGGACAGCAAGATCGATCTTTCAGGCGACGAGGCAAAGGCCCGCGCAACCCATAATCGCGCGCTCGTCGAACGGCTTCGCGGCGATGTCGCGGCGGCGGCGCTGGGCGGCAGCGCAAAATCGCGCGAGCGACATCTGTCGCGCGGCAAACTGCTACCTCGTGAGCGCGTCGAACGCCTGCTTGATCCGGGCTCGCCGTTCCTCGAGATCGGACAGCTCGCCGCGGGCGACATGTATGACGGCGAGGTGCCCGGCGCCGGAATCATCTGCGGCATCGGCCGGGTGTCGGGGCGGCAGGCGATGATCGTCTGCAACGACGCCACCGTCAAAGGCGGCACTTATTACCCGCTGACGGTCAAGAAGCACCTCCGCGCGCAGGAAATCGCCGAGGCCAATTGCCTGCCGTGCATCTATCTGGTCGACAGCGGCGGAGCCAATCTGCCCCACCAGGCCGAAGTCTTCCCAGACCGCGACCATTTCGGGCGCATTTTCTACAACCAGGCGCAAATGTCGTCGAAGGGCATCGCCCAGATCGCCTGCGTCATGGGTAGCTGCACCGCCGGCGGGGCGTACGTTCCGGCGATGAGCGACGAAAGCGTCATCGTCCGCGAACAAGGCACGATCTTCCTCGCCGGACCGCCCTTGGTAAAAGCCGCGACGGGGGAGGAAATCAGCGCCGAGGAGCTTGGTGGTGGCGACCTCCACGCGCGTAAAAGCGGCGTGGTGGATCATCTCGCTGAAAATGACGAGCATGCGCTGACGATTGTGCGGGACATTGTGTCGACGCTCGGTGCTCCGGCGGAGGCCGGAGCCGTTGCCAACGCTCCGGCCTCCGCCGGAGAACAGCGGGAACCACGACCCCCCGCTTTCGACCCCGAGGAACTCTATTCGATTATCCCCGAGGACGTCCGCGCGCCCTATGACGTGCACGAAATCATCGCGCGGATCGTCGACGGCAGCGAATTTCACGAATTCAAGGCGCTTTACGGCCCAAGCCTGGTCACCGGTTTCGCGCATATCCACGGCATGCCCGTGGCGATCCTCGCCAATAATGGCGTGCTGTTCAGCGAGTCCGCGCTCAAGGGTGCGCATTTCATCGAACTCGCCTGCCAGCGGCGCATTCCCTTGCTGTTCTTGCAGAACATTTCAGGCTTCATGGTCGGCGGCAAATATGAGGCGGAAGGCATCGCCAAGCATGGCGCCAAACTGGTCACTGCGGTCGCTACCGCTCAGGTGCCCAAGGTAACGGTGCTGATCGGCGGCAGCTTCGGCGCTGGCAATTACGGAATGGCCGGGCGCGCTTATTCGCCGCGGTTCCTGTTCACCTGGCCCAATTCGCGCATCTCGGTAATGGGCGGCGAGCAGGCGGCGTCGGTTCTCGCCACGGTCCACCGCGACGCCGACAAATGGAGCGCCAAGCAGTCCGAAGCCTTCAAGCAACCGATCCGCGACGATTACGAGGCCCAGGGCAACCCCTGGCACGCCACCGCGCGGCTGTGGGACGACGGCATTATCGATCCCGCCCAAACCCGCGACGTACTCGGGCTGGCGTTCGCCGCCTGCCTCAATGCCCCAATCCCCGAACGCGCGTCGTTCGGGGTGTTCAGGATGTAATCGATATGCTCTCCATGCTCGCGGCAATTGCGCTCCAAACCACCAACAATGTTCCGCCTGCGGGCCCAATATCCGCACCCGACTTCGAGGAGGCGGGAGTGCTCGCACCGATCAATGCCGCCTTTGCAGCGTTCGAACGCGGCGATGGGGCAGCGGTCCTTGCCCTAGCTTATCCCGACGGACGCGTGACCGCTGTGGGCGCTTTGCCAAGCGGGTTCTCCGGCCTGCGCCAGTCGAGCTTCACTGAGTTTGCGGCCAAACTGACTCCTTCCGGCGCGTTCCGTGAGCGGATCACCAACCCCGCCATCGAGATTGACGGCGACGTCGCACTGGTGTGGGCGCCGTTCACCGTCGAATCAGGCGGAAAGGTTGCAAGCTGCGGCTATGACCATTTCGACCTTGTTCGTCAGAATGGCGCGTGGAAGATCATGAACATTACATTTTCGTCCCGCACGACCGGTTGCCCCGGCCAGTGAGCGCGCTTTTACCGGCATTCGCCGTGACCCGTACCGACTGGACTTGCGCCGATGTTGCCGCGTTGTTCGATCTTCCCTTTACCGAGATCGTGTTCCGAGCGGCGGAAGTTCATCGCGCCAACCACGCGCCGGGCGAGGTGCAATTGTGCACCCTGCTTTCGATCAAGACCGGCGGCTGTCCGGAAGATTGTGGGTATTGCTCACAATCGGCGAGTGCAAACACCGGTCTCAAGGCCGCAAAGTTGATGGACGTCGACGCGGTGCTCGCTGCCGCCGCCGAAGCCAAGGCAGCAGGGTCGCAGCGGTTCTGCATGGGCGCGGCGTGGCGCGAGCCCAAGGACCGCGACATGGGAGCGGTGTGCGACATGGTCGCAGGCGTGAAAGCGATGGGGCTCGAAACGTGCATGACATTGGGCATGTTGACGGGCGGCCAGGCGCGCGCGCTGAAGTCTGCCGGCCTCGATTATTACAACCACAATATCGACACTTCGCCCCAATATTATGGCGACATCATCACCACACGGACGTTTCAGGATCGGCTCGACACGCTCGAGCAAGTGCGCGGCGCAGGGATGGCGGTATGCTGCGGCGGGATCGTCGGCATGGGCGAGAGCCGCGAGGACCGGGTCGGCTTCCTTCATGCGCTTGCGAGCCTTCCGCGCCATCCCGAAAGTGTGCCGATCAACACGCTGGTCCCGATCCCCGGGACGGTGATCGGCGACATGCTGGCCGGCGATCGGCTGATCGATGATATCGAATTCGTACGCACCGTCGCGGTAGCCCGGATCACTATGCCGCGGAGCATGGTGCGGCTGTCGGCAGGCCGCGAAAGCATGTCGGAATCGACCCAGGCCTTGTGCTTTCTCGCCGGTGCCAATTCGATCTTCACCGGTGACAAATTGCTGACTACTGGCAATGCTGGCGGCAGCGCGGATTCGGCGCTGATGGCCAAGCTCGACCTCAAACCGATGCAGGCCGAAGAACCGATGCGGGCGGCAGCGAGGTGATCGCCTCCCTCCTCATCGCCAATCGCGGGGAAATCGCGTGCCGGATCATCCGTACGGCCCGGGAGATGGGGGTGCGGACGGTCGCGGTTTATTCTGATGCCGACAGGAACGCGCTGCACGTGCGGATGGCGGACGAGGCGGTACATATTGGCGGCTCGCCGGCGGCTGAGAGCTATCTGGTGGGTGATAAGATCATCGCTGCGGCCATGGCGACGCGCGCGGGGGCGATCCATCCCGGTTACGGCTTCCTCAGTGAAAACGCCGATTTCGCTCAGGCGGTGATCGACTCCGGGCTGATCTGGGTCGGACCAAGGCCCGACAGCATCCGCGCCATGGGTTTAAAGGACGCCGCGAAGACTCTGATGGCCGCTGCGGGCGTGCCGGTGACGCCGGGATATATCGGGGACGATCAGTCGCTCAAGCGGCTGGCCAAGGAAGCGGCAGCGATCGGCTATCCGGTACTGATTAAGGCAGTCGCCGGCGGGGGTGGCAAGGGCATGCGCAAGGTCGATTCCGCGAAGGACTTCGACGATGCGCTGGAAAGTTGCCGGCGCGAGGCGTCTTCGTCATTCGGAAACGACATCGTGCTGCTTGAGAAATGGATCGACAGCCCGCGTCATATCGAGGTTCAGGTTTTCGGCGATGCTCGCGGCAATGTCGTCCATTTGTTCGAGCGCGACTGCTCGCTCCAGCGGCGTCACCAAAAGGTCATCGAGGAGGCGCCCGCGCCGGGCATGGATGAGGACACTCGGGCGGCCGTTTGCGGCGCCGCTGTGCGGGCAGCGCAGGCGGTCAATTACGAAGGCGCGGGGACGGTCGAATTTATCGCCGACGCGTCCGATGGCCTTAGGCCCGATGGCATCTGGTTCATGGAAATGAATACCCGGCTTCAGGTCGAACATCCGGT
>JBDSRE010000124.1:0-6861 GCA_039929465.1 Sphingomicrobium sp.
CAATATCTCGCGCTGACCAAGGTGCGCCCGCTCAACCACTTTTTCGGCTATCAGACCTTTTACCCGACCTTCGCCAGCGGCCAGGGCGCGGCACCGTTCAAGACGCTCGCCGACTATGACAATAACCTCAAGCGCCACGTCGGCTATGTGTGGTGGATCGGCCAGGCTATCGACCGCTTCAAGCAGGGCGAAGCGTCCGGCGTGGTTGAAACCAAATTGACCATCCGCAACGTCATCGAACAGCTCGACAACCAGCTCGCCCAGAAGGTCACGGACTCGCAATTCTACAAACCGGTCAAGCAATTCCCCGACAGTTTCACCGCCGCCGAAAAGGCCCGGCTGACGACCGAATATCAGGCGATGACCGCCGACCAGCTTTATCCCGCGATCCGCCGCCTGCGCGACTTCCTTCGCGACGATTATCTCGCCCAGGCGCGCGACGGCGCAGGCCTCAAATATATGAAGGGCGGCGACGCACTCTACCGCCTGAAGGTCAAATCGACGACGACCCTCGACCTCACGCCCGAGTCAATCCACGCGCTTGGACTTAGCGAAGTGGCGCGCATCACCGACGGCTTCCAAGGGGTGATGACCGAGGTCGGGTTCAAGGGCGACCTCAGCCATTTCTTCGATTACATGCGCACCAGCAAAAAGTTCGAGGCAGCGAGCCGCGAGCAATTGGGCGACGATTACCGCGCCATCGGCACCAGGGTCGAAGCACTTCTGCCGCAATATTTTTCGACCATGCCCAAGGCCAAATTGGTCATTCGACCCTATGATCCGACGATCGAGAAGTTCCAGGCTGGCGGAAGCTACGAAGGCGGCACC
The DNA here is from genome assembly GCA_039929465.1 of Sphingomicrobium sp. Lineage (GTDB taxonomy): Bacteria > Pseudomonadota > Alphaproteobacteria > Sphingomonadales > Sphingomonadaceae > Sphingomicrobium. The sequence continues at coordinate 829 of JBDSRE010000124.1, forward strand.
CCCGACGGCGTCCGTCCGGGCACATTCTATTATAACGCCTATGACCTGCCGGCACGGGGCACGTGGCAGGAAACCACCCTGTTCCTCCACGAAGGCGAGCCTGGCCACCATTTCCAGATCAGCCTGGCACAGGAAAATGAGGCCTTGCCCTCATTCATGCGCTTCGGCGGCAATACCGCTTATGCCGAGGGCTGGGCGCTTTATGCCGAAACATTGGGCTACGACATGGGACTGTACAAGGACCCGTATCAGCGCTTCGGAACCTTGAATGACGAAATGCTGCGCGCGATGCGGCTGGTGGTCGACACCGGGATTCACAACCTCGGCTGGACCCGCGAGCAGGCGATCGCTTACATGCTCGGTCATTCGGGCATGTCGAAGACCGACGCCACCGCCGAGGTCGAGCGCTATATCGCCATCCCCAGTCAGGCGCTGGCCTACAAGGTCGGCGCGCTGACCATTCAGCGCCTGCGCAAGAAAGCGGAAACCGAACTAGGACCCAAGTTCGACATCCGCGATTTTCACGCCCAGGTGCTGATGACCGGCGCGCTCCCCATGGCGATCCTTGAAAAGAAGATCGACGACTGGATCGCGGCGAAGAAGGCAGGGTAAGCCGTCGCTCCTGGGTTCGACTCGAGGCCTGCTTTTCCGCCGCATCACGAGGCATGAGGCCTCCGGTTCAAGGGGGGGAATCAGCAACCCCTGATTTCAACTCACTACCCATCTTCTGTTTGCCGTAATTCGCTGCTAGGCGCGCCGACATGCTCAATATCAACGGAATCACGGTGCGCCTTGGCGGGCGCATGATCCTCGACCGCGCCACAGCCGCGATTCCCCCCGGCGCGCGGGTCGGGCTGATCGGGCGCAACGGCGCCGGCAAATCGACGCTGATGAAGGTGATCATCGGCCAGTTGGAGGCCGACGAGGGCGCGATCGAAATGCCGCGGCGGACCAAATTGGGCTATATCGCGCAGGACGCCCCGTCGGGCACCGCGACCCCGTTCGAGACTGTCCTCGCCGCCGATACCGAGCGCGCTGCTTTGCTCGCCGAGGCCGACAGCTGCACCGATCACGACCGCCTCAGCCATGTCTACGACCGCCTGTTGGCGATCGATGCCTACGCCGCCGACGCCCGAGCGGCCCGGATCCTGCTTGGACTGGGCTTCGACGAGGCGATGCAAAGCCAGCCGCTCGACTCCTTCTCGGGCGGGTGGAAGATGCGCGTCGCACTGGCCGCCTTGCTGTTTTCCGGCCCCGACGTGCTGCTGCTCGACGAGCCGTCGAACCACCTCGACCTCGAGGCGACCTTGTGGCTGGAAAATTTCCTCAAGAGCTATTCGGGCACGCTCATCGTCATCAGCCACGAACGCGACCTGCTCAACAATGTTGTTGACGTCATCCTCCACCTCGAGCGCGGCAAGATCAGTCTCTATTCGGGCAATTACGACGGTTTTGAGAAGCAGCGCGCCGAGCGGGTCGCGCAGATCGCCGCTGCCCAGGCCTCGCAAAATGCCCAGCGCGCGCGGCTCCAGGATTATGTCGCTCGCAACAGCGCCCGCGCCTCGACCGCCAAACAGGCGCAGAGCCGGGCCAAGATGCTGGCCAAGATGCAGCCGATCGCGGCGCTTGCCGACGATCCCAGCCTGGCCTTCGATTTTCCCAGCCCATCCGAGCTTCGACCGCCGCTGATCACGCTCGACATGGCCGCGGTCGGCTATACCGCTGGAACGCCGGTGCTCAGTCGGCTCAACTTGCGGATTGATCCCGATGACCGGATCGCGCTGCTCGGCCGCAACGGTAACGGCAAGACCACGCTTGCGCGTCTGCTTGCCGCCCAGCTTCCGGCGATGGCCGGGGAAATCCACTCATCGGGCAAGATGAAGGTCGGTTATTTTACCCAATATCAGGTGGAGGAATTGTCCGGCCGTGACAGCCCGTTCGAGCATATGACTCGGGCGATGACCGGCAAGACCCCGGCAGCGGTGCGCGCCCAGCTCGGCCGGTTCGGTTTTTCGGGCGACAAGGCGACGACTCTTGTCAGCAAGCTGTCGGGCGGCGAGCGCGCCCGTTTGGCGCTTGCGCTGATTACCCGCGATGCACCCCATTTGCTGATCCTCGACGAGCCCACCAACCACCTCGACGTCGATGCGCGCGAGGCGCTGGTTCAGGCGCTTAACGGGTATGACGGCGCGGTCATCCTGATCAGCCACGATCGCCACATGGTCGAACTGACCGCCGACCGGCTGGTGCTGGTCGATCATGGCGAAGCGGTGGACTATCCCGGTAGCATTGACGATTATATCGACTTCATCCTCGGCCGGAACCAGCCGAAGACTACGGGCAAGTCCAAGCCGAAAAAGGTCGATGCCAAAGCTCAGGACGAGGCCAAGGCGCTCAAACAGGCCGCTGCCGAAGCCGAAGCGGCAAGCGCCAAGCTGGCAGCGGAATGCTCGGCGCTCGATGAGGAGCTCGCCGTCGCCGACACCGATACGCTAAGCGACCTCAGCCGCCGCCGGGCGCGGGTCGCGCAGCAGTTGGCCGAGGCGGAAGCCCGCTGGCTCCAAGTCAGCGAGGAGTTGGAGCAGGCAGCGGCGTAAACCGGATAGAATCGGACATCCCGCCTGCAATTGAACGCGCCCGATTCCCGCTGGCCTGGGCACCAATTGCTTGGCTACTGCCTTTCAGGGCCGTGAGCGCGATTTCTTATTGGTAGCCGAAGGACAGGCTCGAGAACGTCGTTTCAAACTCAGCGGCGCTCGATCGCGGCGTGGGCCGGGTCCAGATGACGTTGCTCGAGGGTTAGGACAATGAGGCTGAGCTGGCGGCTAGTGTCCGTAACGGGTGGAAGGCGGACATTGACGCAACGCGCGCCCGGGCGTCAGATGCCCTTATGGACAAGCTCTCAACGTTTTGGGTCTTCTGGTCGCTCGCCTGTGGTGGGCTGGTTTGGATGGTCATCTCCGACATCAGAACGGGGTGGTTGGGATGGACCTTTTTGAAGGTGCGGCGCTCCGCCCAGCCAGCAAAGTTTTGGACGTTTTTTGCCCTTCAGAACGGGGCGGCCTTGATAATCCTCTTCTATCTTGCTGCGTCGATGAGAGGCACCACCTAGGGTCCGCAATGGGTGGAAAGCGGACTCTCCAATTCCGCCGCCGACCCGGCCGCTCATGGGGGAATTCCGCTTTATGCTGTGAGCCGGTTTGCCAGTGACTAGCGGGATTTCCGCTTGCGCGGGAATGACGACGGGCTAGGCGGCCAGCGCTTCGGCGATCAGGCGGCGGCTGTTGTCCACCCCGTAGAGCGCGATGAAGCTGCCCATTCGAGGACCCTGGCTCGAGCCCAAGAGGGTTTCGTAGAGCGTCTGGAACCATGCCCGAAGCGGCTCGAACGCGTGGCGCTTGCCGACTTCGAAGACGACATTCTGGATTGCTTCGGCGTCCGCGCCGGTCGGTAGATTGGCGAGTTCGGAGTCGAGGTCGCGCAGGGCTTGCTCTTCCATTTCCGTTGGCGCTCGGCGCTTGAGCGTCGGGGCGACGAAGTCGCGGGCGTAATTGACCGCCAGTTTGATCAGCTGGTCGAGCTCGGGATCGCTCTCGGGTGAGGCGTCGGGAGCATATTGCTGGACGAACTTCCACGCGGTCTCGGGGTCGCCAACCCCAGGTAGGCTGGCGAGGTTGAGGAGCAGGCCATAGGTCAGCGGCAGCGCCGCTTCGGGCACCTCGCCGGCGTGAATGTGGTGGACCGGATTGCCGAGTTTCTGCGCCGCCGGCTGTGCTGGGTAATTGCCGCGGAACTGCCAATAATCGTCGACTGCTCGAGGGATCACGCCCAAGTGAAGGTTCTTGGCCTTTTTGGGTTCGCGGTAGATGTAAAAGGACAGGCTCTCCTCACTTCCGTAGCGGAGCCATTCGTCGAGGCTGAGGCCATTACCCTTGGACTTGGAAATCTTCTCGCCATTGTCGTCGAGAAACATTTCGTAATTGAAACCCTCGGGCGGTCGGGCGCCGAGAATCTGGGCGATCTTGCCCGACTGGATGACGCTGTCGATGAGGTCCTTGCCAGCCATTTCATAGTCGATCCCAAGGGCGAACCAGCGCATTGCCCAATCGACCTTCCATTGTAATTTAGCCATTCCGCCGAGCGCCGATTGCTCGATCCGCTGGCCATCCTCGTCGGTGAAGGCGATGGTCCCGGTCTCGGCATCGACCACGGTGACCGGCACCTGGAGCACGCGCCCGCTGGTGGGGGAAATCGGCAGCACCGGTGAATAGGTCAGCCGCCGTTCTTGGCGCAGGGTCGGGAGCATGACGCCGAGGATGTCGTCCCACGTGCGCAGCACCTGACTGATCGCCTCGTCGAACGTGCCGCTGGTGTAAAATTCGGTCGAGGAGGCAAATTCATAATCGAATCCAAAACGGTCGAGGAACCTGCGCAGCATCGCATTATTGTGGGCGGCGAAGCTGTCGTGGGTGCCGAACGGGTCGGGAATGCGGGTCAGCGGTTGGCCGAGATAGGCGCTGAGCATGGCATGGTTGGGGACATTGTCGGGCACCTTGCGCAGTCCGTCCATGTCGTCGGAGAACGCGATCAGCCGGGTCGGTGCGCCGCCGGTAAGTTCGGCATAAGCATTGCGGACGAAGGTCGTTCGGGCGACTTCGTTGAAGGTGCCGATGTGCGGCAGGCCTGACGGTCCGTAACCGGTTTCGAAGATTACCGCCTCGCCGTCCAGCTTCCCGCCGGGCCAGCGCTTCAATAATTTGCGCGCTTCCTCATAGGGCCAGGCCTTCGACTGCAGCGCTTCGGCGCGAAGGTCGTCTGAAGCCAAGAGTTGCCCTTTCGTTCTCATTACTTAAGGTGCGCGGATGGCCGCTCCTTTGCCGCTTCCAGCGCTTCATGCAACCCACGCCGGGATTTGGCTGAGCAGCGCATATGGCGAGATTCGCGCGGCGGCGCGGGGCGAGGCGATCGCCCGGGTGGCTGAAACCCCGCACGTCATCTTGAACGCGCCACTGGCCGGGCAGCGGCTCGGCTATCCCGATCTGTCGGGGCTCGATTTGCTCGAATTGTTCGCCTTCGTCTTTCCGGCGCGATTCGCGGTACCGACGGTGGCGGGGTTGAGCCGGACTCTCGGCCTCGATCCGCCAGGGGAGGAGGCCGGAGCAGCGGGCGCGTTGATCGCCATCGCCGGGCGGCTGCTCGATACCCTCGCCGACCCCGAATGGCCGCAGCGCGAAGGGGCTTGGACAGTCAATGCAACGCTTCACCGGCTGGGTTGGGGATGGGCGCCGCTGGTGGCCGCCCGGCTGGAGCGGCCTGAACGCGGCGAGCGCATGCTGTTCGCTCGATTGAAGCAGTGGGAGGAGAGCGGCGAGCGGGTTCCGCCCTTGGCCGTCCGCCTTGAGCCCGGCGAAGCGACGGCGAAGCTGGGCGAACTCACCGGCCGCGCCGAGACCCGATCGGGACAGAGAGCAATGGCCGAGGCCGCGACCCATGTATTCGCCGCCAAACGCGCCAAGGATTCGCCCAACATGGTCCTGGCCGAGGCCGGGACTGGAATCGGCAAGACTCTGGCTTACCTCGCCCCTGCGGCCTTGTGGGCGGAACGGTCGGGCGGGACGGTGTGGGTGTCGACCTTCACCAAGGCACTGCAGCGGCAATTGGACGGCGAAGGGGTCAAATTGTTCTCCGATCCAAAGGAACGCGCCCGGCGCATCGTCGTCCGCAAGGGCCGTGAGAATTATCTGTGCCTGCTCAACCTTGAGGATGCGTTGCAGGGGGCATTTGCGGGGCGGGCGGCGATACTCGCTCAATTGGTCGGGCGCTGGGCGGCCTATACCAAGGACGGCGACATGGTCGGCGGCGACTTGCCCGGCTGGTTGCCGAGCCTGTTCCGGCGGGCGGGGGCTGCGGCGCTGACCGACCGCCGCGGCGAATGCGTCTATGCCGGCTGCCCGCATTACCGCAAATGCTTCATCGAGCGCGCCGAACGGGCCAGCCGCGAAGCCGATATCGTCATCGCCAATCACGCGCTGG
>JBDSRE010000125.1:0-6278 GCA_039929465.1 Sphingomicrobium sp.
CGGGTGAGTTCATGATAATGGGTTGCGAACAGGGTTCGGCAGCGGATGTCGTCGTGCATCGCCTCGACCACCGCCCAAGCGATCGCAAGCCCGTCATAGGTTGAGGTTCCGCGTCCGATTTCGTCGAGAATGACCAGACTTTGCGGTGTTGCCTGAGCAAGGATCGCCGCGGTCTCGACCATCTCGACCATGAAGGTCGATCGCCCGCGGGCGAGATTGTCCGATGCTCCGACGCGGCTGAACAAGCGGTCGACCACGCCGATTTTAGCGCGCGCTGCAGGGACGTAGCTGCCCGCCTGAGCGAGGACCGCGATCAGCGCTGCCTGGCGCAGGAAGGTCGACTTGCCGCCCATGTTGGGGCCGGTGACGAGCCACAAACGGTCGCTTGGGCCGAGGCTCAGATCATTGGCGACGAAACGCTCGCCCGCTTGCCCGAGCGCGCTCTCGACCACCGGGTGGCGTCCATTGTCGATTTCGAGGCACGGGGCATCGTCGAGTGCGGGCCGGCACCAGCCGCTTTCGGTAGCCCGCGTTGCGTGGCTCGCGGCGACATCGATCCGGGCGATTGCATCGGCGCTTGCGGTGATCCGCACCGACGCGGCGATGCACGCGGAGCCGAGCTCTTCGGCGTGGGCGGCCTCGGCGGCGAGGGCGTGCGCCCCGGCCTCGACCACCCGGATCGCTTCATCGTGAAGCTCGGGGGAATTGAAGCGGACGACTCCGGCGAGCGTTTGGCGGTGGGTGAAGCCGCAGTCCGCGCCCATCAGCACATCGCCATACCTGGCCGGAACTTCGACATGATAACCGAGGACGGCATTGTGGCGGATCTTGAGCGCGCTGATGCCGGTCGACTGGCGATAGCGGCTTTCGAGTTCGGCGATCGTCTTGCGACCGTTCGACGCGGTCCCGCGCAGCGCATCGAGCGCCTCGTCATAGCCCTCGGCGATGTAACCGCCCTTCGACGAGTCGATCGGCGGCGATTCGACCAATGCCCGCGCGAGCTGGCCGGTGAGCAGATCATGCCCGCCGAGGCTGGGCAGAAGGCTGTCGAGCAGCGGCGGCCGGTCGCTGTCGGCTTCGACGTCCTGCTTGAGCCCGCCGACCGCCTGCAGGCCATCGCGCAATTGGGCGAGGTCACGCGGGCTTCCGCGTGCCGCGACCAGCCGTCCGAGCGCGCGCTGGAAATCGGGCATCGCTTTCAACGCCGAGCCGAGCCGAGCCCGGCGCGAGCTATTGCAATGGAGCCATGCGGCAAGCGCAAGCCGCGCCTCGATCGCGCCTTTGTCGGTTAGCGGTGCAGCCAGATCCTCGGCCAGCAGGCGCCGACCGGCGGCGGTGTGGCAACGGTCGATCTCGCCGAGCAGACTGCCAGCGACCACGCCGCCGACCGAGCGGGTCAGCTCAAGGCTGTCGCGAGTTGCCGCGTCGATCGCCATATGCGCTGATCGGGCGACCCGTCGCGGCGCGTCGAGCAGAATGGCGCCGCCCTTCTGGGTCGCGTCAAGATAGGTCAATAGTCCGCCCGCAGCAGCCAATTCGGCGCGAGACGGGGCGCCAAGGCCGTCGAGCGTGGCCAGACCGAAGCGCGCTTTCAATATGCGCTCGCCCGACGCGCTGTCGAACCCGCCCTTGCCCTTGCCCGACTCGAGCCCCGGCACCGGCGCATCGGTGATCACTTCGGCCGCGCCAATCCGCGCCAGCTCGCCTGCGAGCTCGCCCGTCCCGCATGCCACAAGCTCGAACCGGCCGGTTGAAATATCGGCTGCGGCGATGGCCATATCCTCGCCCGAGCGCCCGATCGCGGCGAGCCAATTGGCCGAACCTGGTGCAAGCAGCGAATCCTCGGTCAGCGTTCCGGGCGTAACCAGCCTGACGATGGCGCGGTCGACCAGCGCCTTAGAGCCGCGTGCCCGCCGCGCCTCGGCCGGAGTTTCGACCTGCTCGGCGATCGCCACCCGATGACCACCCTTGATCAGCCGAGCGAGATAGGAATCGGCGGCATGGACCGGCACTCCGCACATCGGGATCGGCTCGCCGGAATCATTGCCGCGTTTGGTCAAAGCGATGTCGAGGCACGCCGCGGCGGCCTTGGCATCGTCGAAGAACAGTTCGAAGAAATCGCCCATCCGGTAGAACAGCAAAGCGTCCCCGGCCTCGGCCTTGAGCCGGTGGTATTGCTCCATCATCGGGGTCTGGGCGTCGCCTCGGGCCATCAGCGAGGATTAGCCTTATTCTCCCGCCCAGTCATTCCCGCGCACGCGGAAATCCCGCGACCGGCGACAAACGCTAGCGTCCCAGACTTTGGCGGGGGTGACGGCAAGGGGGATAAGACGCTACAGCCCTCGGCCATGTCCGAAAGCAATATCAAGATTTCGCGCGAAGAAGCGCTTGAATTCCATTCGCGCGGCCGACCGGGCAAGCTCGAGATCATCGCCTCCAAACCGATGGCGACTCAGCGCGACCTTAGCCTCGCCTACTCACCCGGTGTCGCCGAGCCGGTCCGGGCGATCGCCGCAGATCCCACTTGCGCCTATGATTTCACGTCCAAGGGCAATCTCGTCGCGGTTATTTCCAACGGCACCGCGATTCTCGGCCTTGGCAATCTGGGCGCGCTTGCGTCGAAGCCGGTGATGGAGGGCAAGGCCGTCCTGTTCAAACGCTTCGCCGACGTCGACGCAATCGACATCGAAGTCGCGACCGAGGACTGCAAACGGTTCATCGACTGCGTCGAACTGCTCGAACCAAGTTTTGGCGGCATCAACCTTGAGGATATTGCCGCCCCCGATTGCTTTATCATCGAACAAACGTTGAAGGCACGGATGAAGATCCCGGTCTTTCACGACGACCAGCACGGCACCGCGATCATCACCGCCGCCGGCCTTATCAACGCCTGCTTCCTAACCAAGCGCAAGCTCGCCGACGTCAAGGTGGTGGTCAACGGCGCCGGCGCTGCGGCAATTGCCTGTACTGAATTGATCAAGCGCATGGGGGTCAAGAACGGCAACGTCACGATGTGCGACCGCAAGGGCGTGATCTACAAGGGCCGGACCGACATCGACCAGTGGAAGTCGGCCCATGCCGTCGATACCAAGAACCGCACGCTGACCGAAGCCATGGTTGGCGCCGACGTCTTCCTCGGCCTGTCTGCGGCCAATGTTGTCACCCCGGAGATGGTTAAGTCGATGGCCCGCGATCCGATTATCTTCGCAATGGCCAATCCCGATCCTGAGATCAGCCCGCCGGACGCCCGCAAGGCACGGCCCGACGCGATCATCGCCACCGGCCGCTCCGATTTTCCGAACCAGGTCAATAATGTCCTTGGCTTTCCCTTCATCTTCCGCGGTGCATTGGATGTCCGAGCAACCGCGATCAACGATGAGATGAAGATCGCCGCCGCCGAGGCGCTTGCGGAATTGGCGCGCGAGCCGGTGCCTGACGAGGTCGCTGCTGCCTATGGCGGGAAAGTCTACAGCTTTGGCCGCGATTATATCATTCCGGCGCCGTTCGATCCGCGGCTGATGGAGGTTGTCGCCTCCGCCGTTGCGGGCGCTGCGATTGCCACTGGAGTCGCGCTTCGCCCGATCGCCGACATGGACGACTATCGCCAGCAGCTTCGGGCTCGCCTCAACCCGACTACGGCGGTGATGAGCGCGGCCTATGACGCCGCCCAGGCCAATCCCAAGCGGGTGTTGTTCGCGGAAGGCGAGGAGCCCAATGTGCTCAGCGCTGCGATTGCCTTTAAGGAAGGCGGCTATGGCACTCCGGTGCTGGTCGGGCGCGACGACGTCCACGACCGTCTTGCTGCGATGGGGGTCGAGAACCCGAAAGATTATGAAGTGCTCAACAGCCGCAATTCACCGCTGGTCGGGCGCGCGGTCGATTATATCTACGCGAAGCATCAGCGCCACGGTCTGCTTCGGCGAGAAATCGAGCGATTGGTCAATCAGGACCGCAATTATTTCGCCGCTGCGATGCTTGCTTTGGGCGAGGCCGATGCGATGATCACCGGCACCACCCGCCCGTTCAGCCAGTCGCTGCGTCAAGTGCGGATGGTGATCGACGATGAAGGCGAAATCCCGCCGTTCGGAGTCAATGTCGTGGTTAGCCGCAACCACACCGTGCTCATCGCCGATACCGCAGTGACCGAGCGGCCGACGGCGGAACAGCTCGCGGCGATCGCCATGCGCAGCTCGGCGTTTGCGCGGCGCATGGGGCTTGAGCCAAGGGTCGCATTCACCAGCTACACCACGTTCGGTAACCCGCCGGGAGTCCATGTCGAGGAGCTGCGCGACGCGGTCCGGATTCTCGAAGGGTTCAAGACCGATTTCGAATTTGAAGGCGAAATGGCGCCCGACGTCGCGCTCAATTACGACATGCAGAAGCGCTATTATCCGTTCAGCAGATTATCGGGTCCGGCCAATATTCTGGTCATGCCGGGACTTCAGTCGGCGAGCCTGTCGACCAAGCTGTTGCGCGCGCTCGGCGGGGAAAATGTGCTCGGACCGTATATGCTCGGGCTTTCGGCCTCGGTGCAAATCGCGCCGATGACAGCAAGCTCGTCGGACCTCGTCCGGCTTGCGGTGCTCGCCGCCGGCGACGCTCACGCGCGGGCTCAGCCGCGGGCTAAATCCGTTCCACGCTAGATACCGGATCGGAATCGCGGAGCGCTGCGACAATGGCGTGAAGATGGGCCAGATCGTGGACCTCGATGTCGAGATTGAAGGTGTGGAAGCTGCCGTCCCGGTGAACCAGCGCGAGGTTGATGATGTTGGCGTGCTTTGCACCAAGAATGCCCGACATCGCGCCGAGCGCGCCGGGGACATCGCGGATAATCACGCACAATCGCGCTGCACCGCCGTCCGAGCCCTCGCCCCACGCCAGATCGAGCCAGTCGGCGTCGATCCCGCTGGCGAGGGTGTCACAACCGATGACATGGACCTCGATTTCCTCATCCTCGCGGCGAAGCCCGACGATTCGATCGCCGGGAATCGGGTGGCAACAGGTGGCCAGATGATAGGCCACTCCGGCGGTCAGACCCTTGATCGAAATTGCTTTGCGCTGGCCGAGCGGACGAGGCGCGACATCGCCGCCGCCTGACCCCGGCATCAAGGCTTCCATCAAGGCATCGTCGGCGACCCGCTTGCGAGCGATTGCGACCATCAGTTCGGCCTGGCTTTCGATCTTCAATTTCTTGAGCGCGCGTTTCAGCGCATCCTTGCCCAATTCGGTCGGCAGCCGGGCGACGATCTCATCGTAAATCTTGCCGCCGAGCTCGATCGTTTCCTCGCGCTCCTTGTGGCGGACGAACCGCCGCACCCCGGCGCGGGCTTTGCCTGTGGTGACGAAGCGTAACCACGACGGCTGCGGGTGCTGCGCCTCCGACGCCAGAATTTCGACCTGGTCGCCGTTTTCGAGCATGGTCCGAAGCGGCACCACGCGGCCGTTGACCTTGGCCCCGACGGTACGGTCGCCAAGGTCGGTGTGGACGGCATAAGCAAAATCGACCGGAGTCGCGCCTTTGGGTAGCTGGATCAGCTCACCCTTTGGAGTGAAGGCGAAGATGCGATCCTGGTACATCGCCATTCGGGTATGCTCGAGCAGCTCTTCCGGGCTTTCGGCATGGTCGAGGATTTCGACCAGATCGTCGACCCACGGCACATGGAGGTCGGCGACCGGCTTCCCTTCCTTATACGCCCAGTGGGCGGCGAGGCCGCGTTCGCCCTGGTCGTGCATCGACCGGTCGCGAATCTGGATTTCGATGCGCATCTTCGAATCGTGGATGACCGAGGTATGCAACGAGCGATAGCCATTGCGCTTGGGGGTCGAGATATAATCCTTGAACCGGCCTGGGACCATCGGCCAGCGGCGGTGAATCAGGCCCAGCGCATCGTAGCATTGCGGCAGATCGGCGACGATCACCCGGAAGGCCATGACATCGGACAATTGTTCGAAGCTGATGTGCCGCTCGGCCATCTTCTTCCAGATCGAATAAGGGTGCTTCTGGCGTCCGGTGACTTCGGCATCGAGGCCATTGTCGGCGAGGTAGAGCTGAAGCCCAAGGCCGATCCGGTTGACGAGGTCGCCGCCCGCTTCGCGAAGCATCTTGAGGCGCTTGGTGATCGACGCGAAGGCGTCGGGCTCGAGCTCGCCGAACGCCAGGGTCTGCATCTCGTTCATCATTTCGTACATGCCGATGCGCTCGGCCAGCGGGGCATAGATATCCATCGTCTCGCGCGCGATCCGGCGGCGCTTGTCCACGTCCGGAATGTGATGGAGCG
>JBDSRE010000126.1:0-12404 GCA_039929465.1 Sphingomicrobium sp.
GCCTCGCCGACCGCGAACAAGCCCGGCACGACGGTGTCGGGCATGCCATCCTTCAGAGTCACTACCTCACCGTGATAATTGGTTGGGATTCCGCCCATCGTATAATGGACCGTCGGAGCCACCGGCAGCGGCTGGCGGGTCAAATCCACATCAGCAAAAATCTTTCCGGTTTCGGTAATCCCGGGAAGCCGCTCGGCGAGAATTTTGGGGTCGATATGGTCGAGATGAAGGAAGATATGATCCTTGTTCTCGCCCACTCCGCGCCCTTCGCGGATTTCCATCGCCATCGACCGTGACACAACGTCTCGGCTTGCAAGGTCCTTGGCGTGGGGGGCGTAGCGTTCCATGAAGCGCTCGCCGGCCGAGTTGGTGAGGTAGCCGCCCTCGCCTCGAGCGCCCTCGGTGATCAGCACCCCGGCGCCATAAACCCCGGTCGGGTGGAATTGAACGAACTCCATGTCCTGCAAGGGCAAGCCGGCGCGGAGCACCATGGCATTGCCATCGCCGGTGCAAGTGTGGGCGCTGGTCGCGGTGTAATAGATGCGCCCGAAACCACCGGTCGCGAGGACCACCGCCTGAGCTCGAAAACGGTGGATCGACCCGTCGTCGAGATTCATCGCCACGACCCCGCGGCAGGTGCCATTTTCCATGATCAGATCGATCGCGAAATATTCGATGAAGAATTCGGATTCATACTTCAGGCTCTGCTGGTAGAGCGTGTGGAGCATTGCGTGGCCGGTACGATCGGCGGCGGCGCAGGTGCGCTGAGCCGGCGGCCCTTCGCCCATGTCCTGGGTCATTCCGCCGAACGCGCGCTGGTAGATCTTGCCCTCGGCGGTACGCGAAAAGGGCATTCCGGCATGTTCAAGCTCGATCACGGCCTTGGGCGCCTCGCGGGTCAGATATTCAATCGCGTCCTGATCGCCGAGCCAGTCGGAGCCTTTGACCGTATCGAACATGTGCCAGGTCCAATGGTCTGGCCCCATGTTGCCGAGGCTTGCGGCGATCCCGCCTTGCGCCGCGACGGTGTGGCTTCGAGTCGGGAAGACTTTGGTGATGCAGGCGGTCTTCAGCCCCTGTTCGGCCGCGCCCATCGTCGCCCGGAGACCCGCGCCGCCGGCTCCGACCACGACCACATCGAATGTGTGGTCGACGATCTTGTAAGCGCTCACCCGGCACTCCCAAACATGATTTTGGCCAGCGCCCACAGCGCCAGCGTGCCTCCCCCGGCTGCCGCGAACAGCAGGACGAGATTGGTGCCGAAGCGCGCCCCATCGTCATGGACATAATCGTCCATCGCGACCTTGAGGCCCTCGATCGCATGGATGAAGGCAGTGATCACGAACAGGACCATCGGCACCCCCGCGCTCGGCGCCCGAAGCCATTCGGTCAGCGTTCGCTGGTCGAGCGACGGCAGAAACAGCAGGGACGCCAGCAGCCACACGCCGAGCAGCAACAAGGCGATGCTCGTCACTCGCTCACTGAGCCAGTGGTGGCCGCCGTCGTGCGCTGAACCGGTGCCGCGCACCTTGCCCAGCGGAGATGCGCTTTCACCGAGGCTCATGAGCGAACTCCCAGAATGTAGAACCACAGTGCCGCGGTCAACGCCAAGGAGCCGACGATGGTCAGGATCGCCAGCGTTTTGTTAATTCCGAGCTCGAACGCCGCACCGCTATCCATCACCAGATGGCGCATGCCCGACAGCAGATGCTGGAAAAAAGCCCAGCTCAATCCGATCAGGACGATCAGACCAAGCGGGTGGCCGGCAGCGCCAAGAAAGGTCGCATAAGCCTCCGGGCCCTTGGCCAGCGCGACCAGCCACCAGGTAAGTACGGCGAGCCCGACTACCGCAAGCCCGCCGCCGGTAATGCGGTGGAGGATCGAGACCAGCATATGCGGCCCCCAGCGCCAGATCCCAAGGTGGGGTGAAAGCGGTCGTGGATGCACTGCTGCCATGATTGTCCCTAGGCTCGAATTATCTGCGCGTCGCGCTCGATCACGCCAAGCCTGTCGCTTAGGGCGAGGGCCGGTGCGAGGCAAGATTGGCCGCGGTGTCCTAACCCGCTTTTAACCATTGGGCGTTCAATAGCGTCTCGTGAATGGCCTCTTGGGGCCGAGAGCGCGGAGACCGGATCGATGACTGGCAAGACTGCACCGATGCAGCCCCTAAGCGAAGAGCAGGTTCAAAGCCGGCTCACAGCGTATAACGCCGACGGTTCGCTCGATCGCAATCTCGCGACGATCAAACAGCATGCCGCGGACATTATCGCCGAGGAAGCCGAATTCAGCTTCGGCGCGGATTCCGCCAAGCTCGTTGTTTCGCGTTACCATCGCGATATCGACTCCACTTGGGTCGAACAGGTCGCCGAATACGGTCGCCGCCTTTATTCCGAGAACGTTCGAGTTCCCGCGTATCTCGCAGCTCGCCAGACCTTCACCGCGCGAGTCATTGAGCGGCTGTTCGAGCGCTTCGCCGGCGATTCTGAAATGCTGGTCGCATGTATCAAAGCCCTGGTCAGGCTCACTAACGTCGAGACCGACATCATGCTGGCGCAGATCGCAGTGCTCGAAGCGCATGAAGCCGCCGACCTGCGCGGCCGCGACACCGACCAGTTCGAACGCCGGATTAGCGATCTCGTCCGTGCCACCACGCAGGATTCAAGGGCTCTGACCGAACGCACTCAGGCGACCGCGGCGTCGGCGCGCGGGATGCTCGGCAAGACCAGCGAAGTGGCTGCCGCGGCCGAGCAGTCCGCGGTGGCAATGCGCGAGGCCGCGCAAACCGCGGCGGGCCTCATCCGAGCGATCGAGGATGCCCGTGCCGAAGTCGAAGTGGCGGCGGGCGTTGCCACCCGAGCCGGCGATCAGGCGAGCGAAGCGGTCAAGGTCAGCCAGGCGTTATCCGCCCATGTTGAAGCAATCGAATCGATCCTCAGCCTCATCCGCGATATCGCCGGCCAGACCAATTTGCTTGCACTCATCGCGACCATCGAGGCGGCGCGCGCCGGGGATGCCGGCCGCGGCTTCGCGGTCGTCGCTCAGGAAGTGAAGAGCCTCGCCAGCCAGACCGAACGGGCAACCGACGACATCACCGCCAAGATTATCGCCATCCAGCAGGCAACGCGCCAGACGGTCGAGGCCAATGGCTCGATCCAAGGCACGGTCGAAGAAGTCCAGACCAGCGCGGACCGAATCCGCGAGGCAATGGAATTGCAGGCGCAAACGGTGACCATGATCACTGCAGCAGTCGATGAAACCGCGCTCGCCGCCGATTCGATGAGCTCGACCATCGCCGCCATTCGCAGCGACACCGAAAATGTCGCCAAGGACATCGACCTGGTCGAAAAAGGCTTCGGCAACTTTTCCGATCAGATTTCGAACTTCAAGGCTACTGCGAGCGAGTTCGTCAGTGGAATCGCGGCTTAACCGGAGCCGCGTGGTGGCGTGAGCGCGAGAGCAGCGCTACTCCGCCCCAATGAACATCCTCATCACCGGCGCCAGCCGAGGCATTGGCGCGGCCGCATATGCAGCGCTCCAATCGACCGGGCACAAGGTTCTCGGGCATTCGACCAAGGGTAGCGATAGCCTGATCGCCGGGGACCTCGCCGATCCCGCAGCACCGCGCGCAATCTGGGACAGCGCCTTGGCGCAATTGGGCGGGCGCATCGACGTCCTCGTCAACAATGCCGGCATTTACGAGCCGGTCGCCGACAATGCGCCGGATGACGAATGGCACCGCGCATGGGCGCGGACCATGACCATCAATCTCCAGGCATCCGCCGATCTGTCGCGGCTCGCGGTCTCGCACTTCCTCGACCGGGGGAACGGCGGGCGGATCGTCAATGTCGCCAGCCGCGCCGCCTTTCGCGGCGATTCGCCGCATCACTGGCATTATTCCGCGTCCAAAGGCGCGATGGTGGCGATGACTCGGACGATCGCCCGTGGTTATGCCGGTGACAACATCCTCGCCTTCGCGGTCGCACCGGGCTTCACCGTGTCGGAGATGACCGAGGAGTATCTCGCCGGCCGCGGCGGCGCCAAAGTGATCGCCGAGATCCCGCTTGGGCGGGTCGCCAGCACCGACGAAATCGCCCAAATCATTCGCTGGCTTGCAGTCGATGCGCCGGCCTCGGCGACCGGCTCGATCATCGACGCCAATGGGGCCAGTTATGTTCGCTGAGCTTTGGCGTTGAGCTGGCGGGTCACCATAGCGGCTTCCCGCGCTCAGGCCGATCAGGCGAGCGACCTCAGCGAGCCCTTCCCGCTCCACGTCGAACAGCCGGTTCTGGTCGCCGACGAACCCGATCCGGCCCGGCCCGACGACTGGCTGATCCACGCTTATTTCGAGCGGCGGCCGGACGATAGCGACCTCGACCGGCTGGCCGAGCTTGGTCTCGGCACTCCTGAAATCGAGCAATTGGGCGAAGACGACTGGGTGACGATGAGCCAAGCCGGGCTCCAGCCGATCCGCGCCGGACGCTTTTTCGTCCACACCCCGACCCACCAGCCGCTAACCGGCGCGGTCAATTTCGAGATTGACGCCGGCCTCGCCTTCGGGACCGGCCAGCATGCCACCACCGCCGGCTGTCTTGAAGCGCTCGATCAGCTGGAGGCTTCGGGTAAAAGCTTCGCCAATATTGCCGATATCGGCACCGGCACCGGCCTGCTCGCCTTCGCCGCGCTCATGCTGTGGCCGCAAGCCAAGGTCATCGCTACCGACATCGATCCCGTCAGCATCGAGGTGACGAGCGACAATGCGACGATCAACGGGTTCGCTCTGGGTCAGTCACCCGGGGACCTGTTGTTGGCGGTTGCCGACGGCATGGACCACCCGCTGCTCATCGCGCGCGCTCCGTTCGACCTGATCATCGCCAACATTCTAGCGGCGCCGCTGATTCTGCTGGCGCCCGCATTTGCCGAGGCCGCCGCACCGGGCGCGACACTATTGCTTGCCGGATTGCTCGACAGTCAGGCCGAGGCGGTGGTCGCAGCTTACGAAGCGATCGGCTGCACCCTCACCGATGGCGGTAGCGGCGAATGGCGGGTGCTGGTGTTCGCGGCCGCCTGACAGTCCTCATGGATAAGTCTAGCCCCGCTCACCCTTTTTTGCCGGCTCAACATCCGGTTTGGGATTCGCCTCGGTCACCCCCAGCTGCTGCAACATGAAGGCATAATATTCGGCGGTTGATTTATAGCGCTCGAAGCGCCCCGATTTGCCGCCATGTCCGGCCTCCATATTGACCCTGAACAGAAGCGGATTGCTATCGGCCTTGGTCGCTCGCAACTTGGCGACATATTTTGCCGGCTCATAATATTGCACCTGACTGTCCCACAAACCGGTGCCGACGAACATCGCCGGATAGGACTGCGCGCGAATATTGTCGTACGGCGAATAGCTCAGCATGTAGTCGTAATATGCGCGATTGGCGGGATTGCCCCATTCGTCATATTCGTTGGTGGTCAGCGGAATCGTTGAATCGAGCATGGTCGTCACCACGTCCACAAACGGCACTTGGGTGACGATCGCGCGATAGTCATTGGGCGCCAGATTGGCGATCGCCCCCATCAACAGTCCTCCCGCGCTGCCGCCGAGCGCCGCCACCCGGTTCTTGGCCGCATAACCGTTGGCGACGAGAAAACGGGTGACGTCGATGAAGTCGGTGAAACTGTTCTTCTTGTTGAGCAAATGGCCCCGGTCGTACCAATCTCGTCCAAGCTCCTGGCCGCCTCGAATGTGGGCGATGGCATAGACCATGCCGCGGTCGAGTAGACTTGGAACTGTCGGCGAGAATGCCGGATCCATCGACAAGCCGTAGCTGCCATAGCCATATTGGAGGAGTGCCGCGGTGCCGTCGCGCTTGAAGTCCTTGCGATAGACTAAGCTCACCGGGATTCTCGTCCCGTCGCGCGCCGTCGCCCATACCCGCTCGGTAACGTAATTCGACGCATCGTAATTGGGCGCCGGGGTGCGCTTGAGCACGGTCCGCGCTCCCGTACCCGAATCGACTTCATAGACGATGCGCGGAGTAGTCAGCGAATCATAGGTATAGCGAAGACCCGTTGCCTCGACTTCTCGATTGGCGTCGATGCTCATCGAATAGGCCGGCTCATCGGAGGCGACGTCGCTGCTTTTACCATCGTTCCCAAGCAGTCGGATATGCTTGTTGGCGCCCGACCTCTCTTCGATCGCGATGAAGCGGTTGAACGGCTGGAAATTCTCGATGAAGACGTCATTCCGGTGGGGGACAAGGTCGGTCCATGCATCCCGCCCGCGCGCCATGCCGGAATCGCTCATGCTCATCAGCTTGTAGTTCTTGGCGTCCAGATTGGTACGGATGATCCAGCGCCCTCCGACATGGTCGGCGGTGTAGCGGAACTCGCGCGCACGCGGCGCGAGCACAGCGAACGAGCCGGGCTCGGCAGCGCTGGTGCAGCGTTGCTCATCGCTGACCGTGCTCTGCGCCGAAATGCAGATATATTTATCGTCGCTGGTGCGGCCGATCCCAATATAGAAACTGTCGTCTTTCTCCTCATAAACCAGGCGGTCGGCCGAGGCCGGAGTTCCAAGCACATGCGCCTTGATCCGCTTGCTCAGCAACGTGACCGGATCTTTTTCGATATAATATACGGTGCGGTTGTCGTCGGCCCAGACCAGGTTCGGCTCGACGTTGGCGACGCTATCGGTCAAGGTCTTGCCGGTGGCGAGATCCTTGATCTTGAGCGTGTATTGCCGCCGCCCGACCAAGTCTTCGGCAAAGGCAAGCAGCTGGTTATTCTGGCTTACTGCGGTATCGCCGACCGCGAAATAGCCGTGGCCCTTGGCCATTGCCGGCTGGTCGAGCAGAATTTCTTCCTTGGCCGCAAGCGATCCGCGCTTTCGAGCGACAATCGGATAATCGGCACCGCTGGCGAAGCGGGAGTAATAATAATAGCCGCGATCACGCACCGGGACCGACGAATCATCTTGCTTGATGCGCCCGACAATCTCCCTGAAGAGCTCGCCCTGAAGCGGCCTGGTCGGCGCCAAAACCGCATCGGCATAGCTGTTTTCCGCGCCCAGATACGCGAGCATCTCGGCATTCTTGCGGCTATCGTCGCGAAGCCAGTAATAAGGATCGTTGCGGTCAACCGGTCCCTTGACGACATACGGCTTTTGGACGGCCACGGGCGGCGCCGGCAAGTGCTGGGCGGTTGCAGAAGCGGCGGAAATGGCGACTGCAACGGCAGCGACGATCAGGACATACTTCATCAATAGTTTCCCCGAAGTGTTGGCGGTTCTCTAATCGTTCCCGGCGACAATGCGAGCCCATTCGGACTCGGTCGCGACACGAACTCCAAGCTCCTCGGCTTTCTTGAGTTTGGAGCCCGCACCTGGTCCAGCGACGACCAAATCGGTCCTGACCGATACCGAACCCGCGGAGCGTGCGCCCAATCGCTCGGCCTGGGCCTTGGCCTCGTCCCGGCTCATGGTTTCGAGGGTGCCGGTGAAGACGATGGTCTTTCCGCTCCATTCGGTCACCCGCGCGGTCGACACGAACGCGGCTGGTTTGGCGAGGCTGAGCAATTGGGCAAGCGCATCGCGGTTGTGCGGCTCGTGAAAGAAGTCCGTCAGCGCCTCCGCGACCACCGGCCCGACCCCTTCGACCGCCGATAGTTCTTCCTGCGCACCCTCCCCGGTTGCCGCCGCCGCAAGCGCGTCGATGGTCCCGAACGCGCGCATCAAATCCTTTGCTGTTACTGCACCGACGTGGCGGATACCGAGCCCGAACAGCAGGCGCGCTGGGTCGAAGCCGGTGCGCGCGTCGATCGCATCGAGGAGGTTGTCGACGCTCTTGTCCTGCCACCCCTCGCGGCCGACAAGATCAAGGCGCTTGGCCCGCAGGCGAAAAATATCCGCGGGTCCGTGAAGCCAGCCGAGATTGATAAATTCGGCGATCGATTTCTCGCCCAGTCCGTCGATATCCAGCGCCCCGCGCGACACAAAGTGTTTCAATCGTTCGAGCCGCTGCGCCGGGCAAATGAGCCCTCCGGTGCAGCGGACATCGACCTCGCCCTCCTCGGCCACCGCCTCGCTGTCGCATTCTGGACAATGGTCGGGAAATGCATACGCCGCGCGCGGTTCGTCGCGGGTTAAATTCTCGACCACCTGGGGGATAACATCGCCAGCACGCTGGATCCGCACCCGGTCGCCGATGCGTAAGGCGAGCCGGGCAATTTCGTCACGATTGTGAAGGGTGACGTTCTGGACGATGACTCCGCCGACGCCGACGGGTTTCAATCTCCCGACTGGAGTCAATTTTCCGGTTCGTCCGACCTGGATGTCGATCCCTTCAAGCGTGGTTTCGGCTTGTTCGGCGGGGAATTTGTGGGCCAGCGCCCAGCGTGGCGCGCGCGCCACCTGCCCGAGCCGCTCCTGCCAATCGAGCCGGTCGATCTTGTAAACCACGCCGTCGATGTCGAACGGCAAGTCGGCCCGGCGCTTCTCGATCAGAGCATAATGGGCGAGCATGGCTTCGGTGTTGTCAACCGAGCGAAGCATATCGGAGACCGGAAAGCCAAGGCTTGCGATCGTCGCCATGGCTTCGCCTTGAGTATGGCCGAGCAGCGCCGAACCCTCGCCCCAGCCATGGGCGAAAAAGCGCAATGGCCGGGCAGCGGTGACCGCCGGGTCTTTCTGCCGAAGCGATCCGGCAGCGGCGTTGCGCGGGTTGGCGAAGACCTTGCCGCCATTTGCTTCCTGACGTTCGTTCAAGGCCGCGAAATCTTCCTTGGCCATGTAAATCTCGCCGCGGATCTCGAGGAGCTTGGGCGCGCCCGCGATGCGCTGCTGAATATCGGCGATCGTCCGCACATTGGCGGTGACATCCTCCCCCACCGTCCCGTCGCCTCGGGTCGCCGCCATTACCAGCACACCATCCTCATAGCGCAGAGAACAGCTTAGCCCGTCGATCTTGGGTTCGGCGGTCAGCGCCACCAGCTCGTCGGGGGAAAGGTTGAGGAAACGCCGCACCCGATCGACGAACTCGACCACCGAATCCTCGGAAAAGGCGTTTTCCAAACTGAGCATCGGCCGCGCATGCGCCACCTTGGCCAGGCTAGAGGTCAGGACCGTGCCCACTCGCTTTGACGGGGAATCGGCGCGCACCAGATGGGGAAACCGCTCCTCCAGCGCGCGATTCTCGCTCACCAGCGCATCATAATTGCTGTCCGCGATCTCCGGCGCGTCGCGGTCATGATAAAGCTGGTCATTCCGCGCGATGTCCCTCGCCAGCCGTTTCAACCGCTTGGCCGCAGCAGCCTCCGAGATCGGCGCTAAGGGACCGTCGCTCATTCCAAATCCGCCAGCAGTGCTGCCATTTTAGAAACACTGTTTATGTTGCGCCCAGTTCCTTCACGAAACACCGGCAGCTTGAGCTTCGAATCCGCCATTCCCTCGCCATACGCGATATAAAGCTCGCGGCGTCTAAGGGCGATCCGCTCCTGGCCGCCCCCAGTGGCTGCATCGACCATCTCAACCTTGGCGATACGCGGCAAAAAGAAGACGACAACACGATTGCCGGGATCCTCAGGAAACGGATTGTGTGAGACGATCTCGGCCAAGTCGGCCGCCGAGCGGACGAGTACTGCAACCGGTTTGCTAAAATACCGCTCGACGCCTGATGCGACCTCTACGGCCACTTCGCTTTCATTCCGGTCGCTAACGAACAGCAAATTGCCGCTGGCGATAAAGGTCTTCACTTGGCAGAACCCGCACGCTTCGCCGATCGCCTTGAGCTCGGCGCTTGGCAAAATGCTGCCCTTTCCCAAATTCACCGCCCGAAGCAGAGCGGCATATGCGGTCATCCGAATAAGTCTTCGAGAAACCCGTCGAGCGCACGCCAGCTTCGGCGGTTGGCGTCAGGGCTGAAGCGGACCGCGGGATTGCCGAGCTTGTCCGCCCCCGGGTTGGTAAAGGCATGGACGGTCCGGCCAAAGGCGTGCATCTGCCAGTCGCAAGCCCCTTGGGTCAGCTCGGCGCCGAGTGCGACGACTTTGGCCGGCGGCACCATCGGGTCGTCCCAGCCGTGAAAGGCGATGACTTTCGCAGCGATCGGCCGCGGCTGCAGGCCCGGCGGGTCGAACAGGCCGTGGAAGCTCGCGACGCCCGCGATATCGGCGCCGCTTCGGGCAAGGTCGAGCGCGCACAGTCCGCCGAAGCAAAAGCCGATGGCGACAATTCCGGCGCCGGTGTCGGGCAGCCCGCGAACCGTGTCGACCACCGCCAGCAGCCGATCGCGCAATCTCGCCCGGTCGGCGCTGAGCCGCCGCATCTGCTGCGCCCCAACCTCGCGCCCCGACCCGCGAAAAGCCTTGCCATAAAGGTCGGCGACAAACGCCGTGAAGCCCTTGCCCGCGAGTGTTTGAGCAAAGCCGAGTTCGAGCTCGCTGACCCCAGCGACGGTCGGGAACAGAATAACCGTCCCCCGCGGCCTGTCCGCAGCGATGAGCTCGCTGAGCAGGGTCTCGTCCGCGAACCCATGCTCGATTGATTCCGATCGACCCATCACGCCGTCTCCAGCAATTTGGTCGCCTGGGCGCGGGCTTCGTCGGTGATCTGGGTGCCCGACAGCATGCGCGCGATTTCCTCTCGCCGTTCGGCCGCGCTCAACTTGCGGACCGTGGTTCGGGTGCCGCCGTCGCCGTGGCTCTTTTCGATCCGGTAGTGATGCGCCGCGCGCGCCGCGACTTGCGGGCTATGGGTCACGACCAGCACCTGTGATTGGCGGGAAAGGCGAGCCAGCCGCTCGCCAATCGCGCTCGCGACCGCTCCGCCGACTCCGCGATCAACTTCGTCGAAGATCATCGTCGAGGCGCCAGCGGCCTCGGCCAGCGCAACCTTGAGCGCGAGGATGAAGCGCGACAGTTCGCCGCCCGAGGCGATTTTGGTCAGCGGACCGAACGGCGCACCGGGATTGGTCGAGATCTCGAACTCGACCCGGTCGGTCCCCGACGGTCCCGGTTCGGCGGCCGCGAACGCAGTCCGGAAGCGTGCCGAATCGAGCTTGAGCGGCACCAGCTCATCGGCAACCCGCCGGTCGAGCGTGGCCGAAGCCTCCCGGCGCCACGTGGCCAGCTTTGCGGCCTCTGCGGCATAAGCGGCGCGCGCCTCGCCCAGGGCCTGATCAAGCTCGGCAATCTGCGCGCCGCTCGCCTCGATCGCCTGAATCCGGCCGCGCATCTGCTCGCCCAATGCGGCCAAAGAATCGGGCTCGACCCGGTGCTTGCGGGCAAGCGCGCGAATGTCGAACAAGCGCTTTTCAGCGCGGTCGAGCGCTTCCGGGTTGACGCTCAGTGCACCCGCTGCTCGGCCAATCCGCTCCTCGGCTTCATTCGCCTCGATCATGGCGCGGTCGAGCGAGGCCAATGCTTCGGCGAGCAGGGGATGGTCTGCCGCTCCGCGCTCGATCCGCCGCGCGGCCTGGCGCAATTGCGCGACCGCGCCGACCGATCCGCCGAGCAATTCGTCGATCCCGTCGAGCGATTCCCCGGCCTTGATCCCGGCCTGCATTGCCTGCCGCTGATCGGCCAAATCGCTGTCCTCGCCCGGTTCGGGCGCGAGCGCCTCGATTTCGGCGCAGGAATGGGTCAGATACTCGCGGTCGCGCTCGGCGTCGGCCGCCGCTGTTCGCGCCGCGCCGAGCTCCTCCTCGATCTGAGCTACCTCTACCCAGCATTGCTCGACGCTCGCTAGTTCCAATTTACCGAACAGGTCGAGCAGGGCGCGATGTCCCCTCGCATTGAGCAGCCCGCGGTCGTCGTGCTGGCCGTGAATTTCGACCGTCAGAGCGCCGAATTCGCGAAGCATTGCAGCCGGGACCGCCGACCCGCCGAGAAACGCCCGGCTCCCGCCGTCGCTCTTGACCGAGCGCCGCACGATCAGCGGCTCGCCGGGCTCAATCTCGATCCCCTGACCGACAAGCAGACCGAGCGCCGGATGGTTTGCCGCAAGCTCAATCTCGGCGCTGACCGAGGCCGCGTCGGTTCCGCTTCGAACCAGCCCGCTATCGGCCCGCGCGCCGAGCGCCAGCCCAAGCGCATCGAGCAATATCGATTTGCCCGCCCCGGTCTCCCCGGTAAGCACTCCGAGCCCGTGCTCGAACTCCAGCTTGAGCCGGTCGACGAGCACAACATTATGGATTGCAAGCTGCCTCAGCATGCGACGATCAATCGTCGCCCGGGGTCACTTGCTCGCAGTGACCCGGCCGCGGCGCTGCTGCTCTTTCGCAAGCAGTGCGAGGGTGTAATTATACCATCTGTCGCGGGCATAATTGGCGCCCAGCACAGCCGCAGTCTTGCGCGCTTCGTCGACGAGGCCGAGCGCGAAATCGCTTTCGACGAGACGGGCAAGCGCTTCAGGTGTGTGG
>JBDSRE010000127.1:0-3140 GCA_039929465.1 Sphingomicrobium sp.
GGATCTTCGATGTTCTTATATTGCTCGGGCGCGAGGAAAGCCTGTCGCGTATCGCCGAGCAGATGGTGGAGCCCAATGAATGACCGATAAGAGCGTGAAGATGGATATGCCCGGCGGAAAGTTCGACTTTCCGGTGCTGGACGGGACGGTCGGTCCCGAGGTCGTCGACATCCGCAAGCTCTACCCTGAAACCGGCATGTTTACCTACGATCCCGGATTCACTTCGACCGCCAGCTGCCAGAGCGCGATCACCTACATCGACGGCGAGCAGGGGATTCTCCTTCACCGCGGCTATCCGATCGACCAATTGGCCGAACATTCGACCTTTATGGAAGTGTCGTACCTGTTGCTCCACGGCGAATTGCCGACCGGCAAGGAATTGCACGACTTCACCTATACGATCAGCCGCCACACCATGCTCCACGAGCAATTATCGACCTTTTATCGCGGGTTCCGGCGCGATGGCCATCCGATGGCGATCATGTGTGGCGTCGTCGGGGCCTTGTCTGCTTTCTACCACGACAGCACCGACATCACCGATCCCGAGCAGCGCATGATCGCGTCCCACCGGCTGATCGCGAAAATGCCGACGATCGCGGCCAACGCGCACAAATATTCGATCGGCCAGCCCTTCATGCAGCCGGACAACAGCCTCAGCTATACTGGCAATTTCCTGCGCATGACGTTCGGCGTTCCGGCCGAGCCTTATGAGGTCAATCCGGTTATCGAGCGGGCGATGCGGCGGATTTTCATCCTCCACGCCGACCATGAGCAGAACGCCTCGACCTCGACCGTTCGCCTGGCGGGATCGTCCGGCGCAAACCCCTTTGCCTGCATCGCTGCGGGAATCGCCTGCCTGTGGGGACCGGCGCATGGCGGAGCCAACGAAGCCGCGCTTAATATGCTGCGCGAGATCGGCACGACCGATCGGATTCCCGAATATATCGCCCGCGCCAAGGACAAGGACGATCCGTTCCGGCTGATGGGCTTCGGCCACCGAGTGTACAAGAATTTCGATCCGCGGGCGAAGGTGATGAAGGCGACCGCCGACGAAGTGCTCAAGGAGTTGGGCAAGAGCGACCCGGTGCTCGATGTCGCCAAGGAGCTTGAGCAGATTGCGCTTAGCGACAATTATTTCATCGACAAGAAGCTCTACCCCAATGTTGATTTCTATTCGGGCGTGATCCTCAACGCGATTGGCTTTCCGACCGAAATGTTCACCGCGCTGTTCGCTCTTGCCCGAACGGTCGGCTGGGTTGCCCAGTGGAACGAAATGATTTCCGATCCCGAACAGAAGATCGGCCGCCCGCGCCAACTGTATGTCGGCGCCACCCAGCGCGATTACGTGCCCGTCGCCAAGCGCTAGGTCGCCGTTACCGGGCTGGAAGCGCCAGCGTGAAGCTGGCTCCTTGCCCGCCCGCGTTGTCGAGCGTGACATCGCCGCCCATCGACCGAGCCAGCCGCCGCGCGATGGCCAGACCAAGCCCGGTTCCGCCCTCGGCTTCATCGGCGCGTTCGAAACGCTCGAAAATCCGTTGTTCGTCGGCGGGGTCGATGCCCTTGCCTTGATCGGACACACGCACCCACGACTGGTCGGCAGCGGAGCCAAGCGCGAGCGACACCGCGCCGCCCGCCGGAGAATGGCGGATTGCATTGCCGATGAGATTGATCAGGATCTGGATGATTGCGCGTCCATCGCCGCTGGCCAACGCCGCGTCCGCGGCGTTTTGCGCGAGCGTCACTTGGTGCTGCTCGGCAGCCGGTTCGAGCAGGACCACCGCTTCCGCAACAAGCGCCGCCAGGTTAACACTGCGTCGGCCTTGCGCGGGATTGGCCCCCATGGTGCTGATTACCGATAACAAGTGACGCGCCGCGGCGGCGATATCATTGCCATAACTTGCATAATCGCTGCGCAACGGACCGTCGCTGCGTTTCCCGATCTGGCCCGCTTCGGCGATGATCCGGTCGAGCGGCGCGCGAAGGACGTCGTTGAGTGCGCCCTCGCCAGAAGATCCGTTGCCGATGGTTGCCGGGTTTCCGCAATCCAGCAGCACTTGACCGCGAAAGCCGATAAAATCGCCGTCCGCGTTGGTCACGAAGTTGCCGTCGAACGACATGCGGATGTGAGGATTGGTCCTGCTGCGCGCCTGCTGGCCCGAAAAATCTCTCCGCTCCGCGAGCGCGATAAGCAGCGGCGTGTCGCCTTCATCGCCATCGACCAGCTGGACCGCTCGCGTCAGCGGCAGGCCGGCCGCTTCGGGGTCAACAACACCGAGCGCTTGCGCGAGTTGCGGCGACAGTGCGGTAAAGCACAGATCGGAATCCACGGCCCATTGGTGCCGCTCCGCCGCGGGTTTTTCGAATGGAGCGCTACCAAGATTGAGCAATGCCAGCCGTGACGTCGCCGCCGGCTGCGCCTGCCAATGATCGAGCGACAGCGCCACCTCATCGCCATCGGGGGTAGCGCGGACCCACAACTGAATATCCTGGTCATTCGAAGCGGCGAGCGCCGGCCGTTCAACCGCCATGTTGAGCGTGATCGCCAGCCGCGCCACCGCCGCCACCTGGGGCAAAGCGAGCACTTCGCCAAGTTTGGCGCCGGCCTCGCACTGGAGCGCTTGAAGCGCGTCATCGGCGGCAATCAGCCGGCAATCGCGGTCGACCCGCCCAAGCACCGCTTGCGGGGTGTTCCGAGCACTAGCCACGATGGTCCTCGAGACGGTCGAGTGCAGTGCGATAATCGTCGCCGGCCAACAGCAACGCCCACGTCAAATCAACATCCGCGGCGGTCAGGCCGTCGAAATGTTCCAATCCCCGGCCGTCGCAATCGATCGCCAGAAGGTTGCCAGAACCGGCGATGAGCGCGGCGGCGAAGTCGCGGTCCGCGCCGCTCATGCGCAGCAGCGCCATCAACCGCGCCGGATCCCGCGACAGCAATTCATCCGCCGCGACCGCCGAATCCATGCCTGAGCGACTGGCAAGGGCGTGAGCGATAAACGCAATTTCACCCTCCGCCGCGGCGGCCAGCAACAGCCGGTCATCTAAGAAACCGTCCGAATCGAGCAAGGCCACCAGTTCTCCTGTGAGGGCGTCGAGGCTGCGCTCGGGATCGTTGCTTTCGGCGACCTCGGCCGCAGCCT
>JBDSRE010000128.1:0-3568 GCA_039929465.1 Sphingomicrobium sp.
AGCCGGTCGGCGAGGTCGCTCTGGCTCCAGTTGTGCGCTGCTCGGAGAACCTTGAGTCGGTTGATCATGCCCGGATCCGATCGACGACTTGACCGATTGCGAGGCCGACCGCCCACACTGGAAACACTGCCCACAACCAGATGTGGGGCACCAGCTCGAACATCTCGAGAAAGCCCCACAAGGTGGCAACGGTCAGCAGCACCCCGGTGGCGATGATTGAAGCCTTCGCCATGCGCATGCGCTGGTATTCGTCGGTTTCCTCGATAAACAGTCGAGCGATGCTCCAGATCATGCCGAGGATCGGCACCGTCGGCAGGAGCGCGAGCAGCCATAAGGTAGCGCCCGTGACCGGCGCGTTGTCGTGGATGCCGATGGCCGCGAACAAAGCAATGACGTAAGCAAAGCTAAAACCAAGGAAGCGCCTGTTGTAGCGTCGGCTCGCAGGGGTAACACACCCTGACTTCAAAGCCGCTCGCTCGCTCGCGGTGACCATCGGAAACAACAGCAGCATGGGCAGGAGCATGATAATAAGTGAGCCCACCACTCCGACGTCCATGAAATTGATAATCAATGCGGCGAGCCCCATTCCAGTCAGGAAAATCACCATCCACAGGGCGCGGGAGCGCCGCGCTGTCCTGACCTCTTGTTCGACCGTTTCCATGTCAGCTTACCGAAATTGAACAATGATCGCGGCGCCCGGCCATGATCGCGGTGAAGGCGACCAACGGCAGGATGAGCAAAATCACCGCTGCGGCATCGCGGTCGACCAGTCCGAGCCGGGCAGCCGTTGCAAGGACAATCATCGCGAGCGCATAAGTCACTGCGGGAAAGCAAATCTTCATGTCAAACTCCCTTTTCAATCTGTAAAGGTCGCTTGATACTAGTTTGCCGAGATTGTCAAGTACGCTTGATACGACAAAACAAAAACGGCCCGGCAGATTGGCTGCCGGGCCGGATTATCGTTACCGCTTAAACAGAGCGGATCGGGCGTTACCGATCAAGGATGATCAGTTCGGTGCGGCGGTTTTCGAAACGGCCGTTATCGCTGGCGTTGGTTGCGGCCGGATTGGATTCGCCGCCGCTTCGTGCTTCCAGCCGCTTGGCATCGACTCCGCGTGCAGCCAATGCCGCGACTACTGCCTTGGCGCGATCTTGACCGAGCGCCTGATTAGCTGCGGCCGGACCCTTGGCGTCGGTGTAGCCGACCACTTCACCGCGGGTTCCGGGGTACGCCGCAAGGACCCGCGCCAAATCGTCGAGATCGCCGCGCTCTTCTTCACGCAAGGTCGCGGTGCCGCTGTCGAAATTGATGTTGTCAAAGGTGAAGGTGCGCGGAGTTCCATCCTTGCCGGCGAGGAACTGATCGACGTTGTAGGCAAGGCTGCCGTCGCGCAGCGGAGCACCGGCGACGCGCTGACCGGTGACGTCGTCGTCGGCATCGGTGCCGCTCACCTGAGTGCGGTCGCGGTCGCATTGGGACAGTGCGAACAGCAGCGCGAGGACTGCGAGCGCGCCGAGGATCCACCACAGCGCCTTGCCTCCGCCCATCAAGGCGCCGGTGGTCCCGGCGGTCCCGGCGGTCGTCGCAGCAGCGGTCCCAAGCACCGCTGCGCGAGTGCGGCTGAGGTGGACATGATCGTCGACCCGGGCGACATCGGCGAGGTCGATATAATGATGCTCGCCGTCGGCTGAACCGAGGCGGGTTAGCTTGATGCGATTGCCGTTGACCGAATCGACCTGCCCGACGGACGCTCCGTCGGAGTCCATAACGTCCATTCCATTGCGGATTTCACTAGCTTTGATCATGACAAACCCCTGTTTACACGCCGCTTTGCGGCACGGCGGCTTTAACTCGCGCACCGGGTTGAGGTTCCGGGTGCTTGAGGGGTGCCCAGCGGACCGCTAAGGCGGCGCCCATGTCCGTAATGTTCAAGATAGCCCTGCCCGACGGATCGGTTCGGGAAATGCCCGAAGGCTCGACCCCGGCCGATGTCGCAGCGGCGATCGGGCCGGGCTTGGCCAAAGCCGCGCTTGCCGCCCGGGTCGACGGTGAGCTGCGCGATTTGAACCGCCCGTTTGACGGCGATTCGGCGCTCGCATTGGTGACCAGCCGCGATGAGGCGGATGCGCTCGAGCTCGCTCGCCACGACTTCGCTCATGTCCTCGCCGAAGCGGTCCAGAACCTCTATCCCGCGACCCAGATCACCTTTGGTCCGGCGACCGACGATGGCTTTTATTACGATTTCGCTCCAACCGCCGAGCGTGGCCCGTTCACGGAGGAGGATTTGCCGGCGATCGAGGAGGAAATGCGCCGCGTCATTGCCGCCGACAAGCCGCTGGTCCGCGAAACCTGGGACCGCGATAAAGTCCGCCAATTCTTCATCGACCATGGCGAACGCTTCAAGGCCGAATGGGTGATGGAACTGCCCGAGGGCGTGCCGATCACCATGTACAAAACCGGGCATGGGCCGGCCGAGTGGATCGATTTGTGCCGCGGCCCGCATCTGCCCTCGACCGGCAAACTTGATCCGCGCGCGTTCAGGCTCACTCGCGTGTCGGGGGCCTATTGGCGCGGCGACCAGTCGAACCCACTGCTCAGCCGAATTTACGGCACCGCGTGGCTCAACAAGAAGCAACTCGACGAACATCTCGTTCGAGTGGAGGAAGCAGGCAAGCGCGACCACCGCAAGATTGGCCAGGAAATGGACCTCTTTCACCTCCAGTCCGAAGCCCATGGAAGCGTGTTCTGGCATCCCAATGGCTACCTCGTTTGGCGCGCGCTCGAAGCCTATATGCGCCGAGCCATCGACGGCGCCGGATATCGCGAGATCAAGACCCCGCAACTGATCGACGCGCGGCAGTGGGAGCAGTCGGGCCATTGGGGCAAATATCGCGAAAATATGTTCGTCGTTCCCGACGAAATCCCCGGTACGGACGACGCCGCGCCAATTCTTACCGGTGCGTCCGACCTGATGGCGCTGAAGCCAATGAACTGCCCGGCGCATGTGCTGGTGTTCAATCAGGGTAACAAAAGCTATCGCGACCTCCCGCTGAGGCTGTACGAGAATGGTTGTTGTCATAGGAACGAGCCGCATGGCGCGCTCCATGGGCTGATGCGCGTGCGACAATTCACCCAGGACGACGCCCATATTTTCTGCCGCGAGGACCAGATTGTCGATGAGGTAAAGGCGTTCTGCGCTCTTGCCGATCGCATCTATCGTGAGCTTGGCTTTGCCGGTTATGGGATCAAGCTGGCGCTGCGCCCCGACAAACGCATCGGCAGCGATGAGGAATGGGACCAGGCCGAGAACGAATTGCGCGACGCGGTCGTCTCGGCCGGTCTCGCAACCCCCGAATATGGCTGGGAGGAATTGCCCGGCGAAGGTGCATTTTATGCGCCCAAGCTCGAATGGCATTTGACCGACGCCATTGGCCGCACTTGGCAAGTCGGCACGATCCAGTCGGACCGCGTGCTCCCCGAGCGTCTTGACGCTTCCTACGTTGGCGAAGACGGAGTTAAGCATCGCCCGATCATGCTCCATCGCGCGATTTTTGGATCCTACGAGCG
>JBDSRE010000129.1:0-4172 GCA_039929465.1 Sphingomicrobium sp.
CGGGTTTCGACCAGTTTCTGGAACAGGCTGCGCGCGTCGACGGTGGCGCGGACGCTGCCGTCCTTGGGCGATTTCAATTCATGCTCGGAGCCGTCGCGGACCGCCTCCATGAACGCGTCGGTGACGAGCACGCCGTGGTGAAGGTTAAGCGCCTTGCGGTTGAAGTCGCCCGACGGTTTGCGGATTTCGAGGAACTCCTCGATCTCCGGATGGTCGATATCGAGGTAGCAGGCGGCCGAACCGCGGCGCAGCGAGCCTTGCGAGATCGCCAGCGTCAGGCTGTCCATCACCCGCACGAAGGGGATAATCCCGCTAGTCTTGCCGTTGAGCCCGACCGGCTCACCAATGCCCCGCACCGCGCCCCAGTAAGTGCCGATGCCACCGCCCTTGGAGGCGAGCCAGACATTCTCGTTCCACGTTCCGACAATACCCTCAAGGCTGTCGGACACGCTGTTCAAATAGCAGCTGATCGGAAGGCCGCGGCCGGTGCCGCCGTTGGAGAGCACCGGGGTTGCGGGCATGAACCACAATTGCGAGATATAGTCGTAGACGCGCTGGGCGTGGGGTGCATCGTCGGCATAAGCCGCGGCGACCCGAGCGAACAAATCCTGGAAGCTCTCGCCGGGCAGGAGATAGCGGTCGCGCAAGGTGTCCTTGCCGAATTCGGTCAGCAGCGCATCGCGGCTATCGTCGGTGGCGACGTCGAAAGCGCGCGCATCGACCGTCTTGCTGGTTCGGACATTGGTTGTGACATCGTCGCTATCGACGTCGCTGTGGCTCGAAAAATCCATCGCCTCTACCGCTCCCTCCGGAATCCGTTCAAGGATTCCCGTTCCCCAAATGTTCGACTCGGTGCCATGATCGGCATCCTAGTCCTTTTGCAGCGCCGGCGGGGGTTTTTTCTTGGCCCCGACCCTGTGGAAATCGGGGACGAGTTCGTCCGTCACCGGAATATAGCTATTCCGGCGCCAAACACTAGCTGTAGAGTGTTCCCCCACCCGCGCTACTACCCATTGTGCCTGAACCGGGCCCAGATGCAAGTGGATAATTGCGAATTAACGCGATTTTACCTCGTCTTGTCGGGGGTCTCTATAGTGGAAGCGCATTGCCGGCTGGTGCACACCTCTCTCTTCCCCTTTCCAGTAAGGCAGGCGTCAAATGTCAGGCACCGCGACCCGGGGCATTTGCCCAGCGCCCAGTTTTTGATACCAATGAGCCGGAGGGGGTTGCGGAAAAATGGCGCTGAAAAAGTTGAAGCCACTCAACGGCTGGCGGCAATTCATCGGCGAGGTCGGGGTTATTGTCCTTGGCGTGGTGCTCGCGCTCGGGCTTGAGCAGGTCATTCTGCAATGGAACTGGACCCAAAAGGTCAAGCACAGCCAGACTGTGCTGCGCGAGGAACTGGAGTCGGATGTTCTGTTGGCGGAGGAACGGGTCGCGGCCAAGCCGTGCCTGATGGCGCAGCTCGACACGCTCGAAAATGCAGTGCTCAAGGCACATGGCGAACTGGCACCGGTGCCGTTGATCGTCGAGCCCGATTTCGTGTTCGCGTACCGGGCGCCGTGGGAACCGTGGCACGACACCGCCTGGAAAGGTGCGGAAGGCGACGAAACCCTGACGCATTTTCCGCCCGAGGACCGCGAAGGCTATGCCGCGGTCCACGCGGAGATCGCGATGCTGAGCAAGCTCAATGAGGATGAATCTGCGGAGCAGTCGAAATTGCTCGCACTGACCAAGCCGCTGGAAGTCGATGCCTCGATCAAGGACCGTTACGTCGAGCTGATCGAAAGCGAGCGCGAAAAGGCCGAGCTGATGGCGGTCCTTTCGCGATCGGTGATGAAGCAGGCGGCCGCGATCGGAGCGGTTCCGAGCGCGTCGCGAAGACGCCGGTTTCTCGACCACGAGTCGACGACATTGGCCTATTGCCGCCGCCATCACCTGCCGCTCGGAAACATTTGAGCAGATGGACGCACTCGCACGGCTGGCGATCGCACTGTCGGGATTGGCGGTTGCAATGCCCGTCGGCGCGGGCACGATCGACGAGCCGATTTGCGCCGACCGTCCGGGCAAGGGCAGCGCCACCTGCACCGTTCCCAAGGGCCATTGGCAAATCGAGACCGGGCTTGCCGACTGGTCGCTGACCAAGGCGCGCGGGGAGCGCAGCACCGAATTCAAGCTGGGCGAGACCGCGATCAAATATGGGGTCGGGGACCGCACCCACATTGAAGTCTCGTTCACGCCGCTGGTCCGCAACACCAGCCGCACTGCAACCGCGCGATCGATCGACAGCGGGTTCGGCGACGTCAATCTGAAGGTCAAGCAGGAACTGACCGGGGACGGCGCGGCATTGGCGGTCTCGCTTTACCCTTATGTCATTATCCCCACCGCCTCGAAAAGCATCGGCAATGGCAAGGTCGAGGGTGGATTGATTGTCCCGCTCAGCCTGTCATTTGGCAAATCGCCATTGTCGCTGTCGGCCGCGCCCGAACTTGACGCCTCGCTAGACGGCGATGGTCATGGGTATCATCCTTATATGGCGCAGTCGCTGAGCTTCGATGTGCA
The DNA here is from genome assembly GCA_039929465.1 of Sphingomicrobium sp. GTDB lineage: Bacteria > Pseudomonadota > Alphaproteobacteria > Sphingomonadales > Sphingomonadaceae > Sphingomicrobium. Next base: position 2,563 of record JBDSRE010000129.1, read on the forward strand.
GGCGACCGAAGCGCTGAGCATGTCGGCGGAACTGTGGGGATCGTGGGACTGGGACCCGGCCGGCACCACCCGCGAGGCGACGGTCGATGGGTCGTTCGCCTATAAGATCGGCAGCGAATGGCAGTTGGACGGCGGCGCCAATTTCGGGCTCAACCGGAGCACCGCCGATGTCGAGATTTACGGCGGGGTGTCGGTGCGGTTTTGAGGGGCGGGCCGAAGCGTCTCAATGGGGTGGAAATCGGTCATTGACGGGCGGACTCTGAAACCTAAGGTCTGCTGGTGAAAATTAGCAAAACTGTCGTCCTAATAGCGGTCTTCGCGTTCCTCTTAGGAGCGAGCATCCTCTTAGCAGCGGTGGCCTATAGCGGCGACATTCTGCCGCACCAGCCGCCTGCGTCGTCGTTAACTTATGACAAAGCCGGCTTTTATGTCGAAGTGGCCATTTGGATCGTCACGGCGGCTAGCGGAGTACTATTGGCCATCAGTTTATGGACCGGGCGTTCGCAGAGCGGGCGCTGAGTTTACGCCAAGTAACCGCAATGGGTGGGACGCGGACGTTCCGCGATTGACTGCCCCGACCGATCTGGCTGGCCTTCACTTTCGTGCCGGGGCCTACAAGAGTCACTCCGAATTCCGAAGGCCCGAACTATTGCGGGCGCTCGACGAACGAGACTTTGAAGCAGGAGCCACCATCCGGCCGGCGGCCGGCGCTAAGCTCGCCCCCGAGCTGCTTCGCAAGCGAGCGCACCACTCGCATCCCTAAGCTTTTGCTCGCTCCGGCTGGGTCAAAATCGTCCGGCAGATCACGGCCTTCATCGCTGACAATCAGCACGTGCCTCTCATTTTCGATTTCATACAATACGTGGATCTGCCCCACTCCGTGCTTGGCGGCGTTGGTCACCAGCTCGTTGACGATCAGCCCGATCGGCTGAATCCAGGCATTCGGCACATCGCCTTCTGCTCCTTCGACGAGAATCGATCGGTCGAGAACCACCTCGAGGTCAGCACTAAGCCGCTTGAGAAAGGCGATGCACGATGTTGATTCGGAATCTCCGGAATAAAAATGGCGGTGGACCTGTGCCACCGCGGCGACCCGGTTAGAGGCGAGCTGCAAGTGAGCGGCCGCGTCTCCCATCTCGGGCGAATTCGCCTGCATAGTCAGCAATCCCGATACGAATTGCAGGCTGTTCATGACTCGGTGGTCGATCTCCCTCGCCATCAGCTCGGCGCGCGAAACCGCGCTTCGCGCTGAAAATCGCAATTCCAGCTGGTCCATGACGACAGAGGCGAGATCCTTTAAATCCTCGATCTGTTCCTCGTCGATCGGTCGAGCCTGCTTGTCGATGACGCACAGCGTGCCGAGATTGTGCCCGTCGCCCGTGGTCAATGGCACTCCGGCGTAGAAGCGAAGGCCGAAATCACCCGCCACCAGAGGATTGGCGAGCGAGCGCGGATCGACGCTGGCGTCAGGCAGGATGTACGGATCGCTGCTCAGGATTGCCGATGCGCACAGCCCGGGATCGCGACCAATCTGCTCGACCGGGAGCCCATGATGCGATTTGAACCAGATGCGATCGACATCGACGACGCTGATGATCGCGATCGGCACG
>JBDSRE010000130.1:0-5108 GCA_039929465.1 Sphingomicrobium sp.
CGATTTGCCGCTGCTGATCGGGGGCGCCACCACCAGCAAGGCGCATACCGCGCTGAGGATCGATCCCGCTTACGCTGACCCGGTGATCCATGTCCTCGACGCCAGCCGAGCGGTCGGAGTCGCGTCGAGCCTGATGTCCGACACCCAGCGCACGCCCTTGGTCACGGCGACCGCCGAGGATTACGACAAGCTCCGCGAAGCTCGCAAACGCAGCGGCCACAGCGCGCTTGCAAGCCTTGCCGATGCTCGCTCCAACGGCTTCGATTTCGATCCTTCGGGCAAGGCCCCGCCGCCGGCGATTCCGGGGCTTCATTCTTTCGGCGAATGGCCGCTTCGCGATCTGCGCCCGGCGATCGACTGGACACCCTTCTTTCGCGCGTGGGAACTGGCCGGCAATTATCCCGCAATCCTCGACGACCCGATCGTTGGCGAGAGCGCGAGCAGCCTGTTCGCCGACGCCCAGGCAATGCTCGACACGATCATCGCCGAGCGCTGGCTGACTGCCAAAGGCACGGTTGGTCTGTGGCGTTGTCGCCGGGAAGGCGATGATGTGCTCGTCCTCGCCGGCAATGACTGGACGCGTATCCCTTTCCTCCGCCAGCAGGTGGTGAAGCGCGAGGGCCGGGCCAATATGTGCCTCGCCGATTTCATCGACCCGACCAGCGAGGACGTCATTGGCGGCTTCGCGGTCGGGATCCACGGGATCGAGCCGCACCTCACGCGGTTCAAGGCCGACAATGATGATTATTCGGAAATCTTGCTCAAGGCGCTGTCCGACCGGCTCGCAGAAAGCTTCGCCGAAGTCCTCCATGCCGAAGTTCGTAATCGCTTGTGGGGTTATGCCGAGGAGCATTTTTCCAATGCCGATTTGATCCGCGAGAAGTTTCACGGAATTCGTCCTGCGCCGGGCTACCCGGCCTGCCCCGACCACAGTTTGAAGCCGATCCTGTTCGACCTGCTTGGCGGCGCGCCGGGCGAGGTCAGCCTGACCGAGAATTACGCCATGCTTCCGACCTCGGCGGTGTCGGGCTTCTATTTGGGGCACCGCGACAGCCAGTATTTCGGAGTAGCGCGGATTGGACCCGACCAACTCGAAGACTATGCAACAAGGCGCGGGGTAAGCCTCGAACAAGCGACTCGCTGGCTTCGGCCCAACCTCGACTAGGCCGCCGCGAGTGTCTAGCGGGGCAGCAATGCGTCGCCTCATAATCTTTTTGCTATTGTTGCTAGCAGCACCAGCCGCCGCGCAATTCGACCGCATTGGTGAAGTGCCGTTGCGGGGAAACGCTATCCAGCCCGAGCTGGTGGTCGACGGAAAAGCCAATCCCGGCGGCGAAACCGATCTCGCAATCTTCATGCGCACTAAAGCGGGCTGGCACGGCTATTGGCTCAACCCCGGCGATGCCGGATTGCCGATGCAGGTCGATTGGCATCTGCCGCCGGGCTGGTCGGTCGATCCGCTGCGCTATCCAGTGCCGACAAAGCTGCTGGTCTCGGGCATCGTCAATTACGTATTTGAAAAGGATTATACGGTCCTTACCCGGCTTAGAGCCCCGGTGGGCGCGGTCGGAACCCAGCGGATTTCGGCGACGATGCACTGGCTCGCCTGCACGACAAGCGTGTGCGTGCCCGAGCAGGGCGAAGTTGCGCTCGTCGTTCCCACCGACGGCTCCGCGGCACCCGATCCGCGCTTCAACCAGTGGCGCCAGGCGCTTCCGCGGCCGCTTGCAGCAAGCGCGAAGTTCGAACGAACGGGTGACACTCTGCGCATCGCCATTCCGCTCCCAGCGAGTGTTGCGGTATCCGAGCCCTATTTCTTCCCCGAGACCGAAGGCGCAATCGCCTATGATGCCGCGCAATCGTTCACCCGCGACGGCGATACGTTGGTCGCCGAACTGAAGGCGAGCGGCGAGACGGGGGGTCCGATCAAGGGGGTGCTCGCTTACGGCGGCGGCCGCGGGCTTGAGGTCACCGCGATCCCGGGCGCCGTGCCGAGAGGCAGCGCTGCAGCCGACGGCAAGGCGTCGATCGGGTTGTTCGCGGCGCTGCTCGGCGCGTTGCTCGGCGGGATATTGCTCAACCTTATGCCCTGCGTGTTCCCGATTCTGGCGATCAAGGCGCTCCACCTCGCCCGCGCCGGGGCAGGTGAAAGCGCGGCTCGGCGCGATGCGCTGGCTTATGCCGCCGGTGCGATCGTCGGCACTGCAAGCCTCGGCGGAGTCCTGCTGCTGCTCCGCGCGGGTGGAAGCGCAGCGGGCTGGGCGTTCCAGTTGCAAGACCCGCGCGCGATCCTGGTGCTGACTCTGCTTGCAGTGGCAATTACGCTCAATCTTCTGCGCCTGTTTGAGCTTCCGGTCCTTGCCGGGGAGCGGGCGCCGGCGGGGAGCTTCGGGACCGGCGCGCTGGCCGCATTCGTTGCAACGCCGTGTTCGGGGCCGTTCATGGGTGCCGCTTTGGGCGCCGCCTTGCTCCTTCCGCTGGCCGGATCGGTGGCAGTGTTCGCTGCGCTTGGCCTTGGCCTCGCGCTGCCCTTCGTGGTGGTTGCGTTCGTTCCACCATTGCGGCGGCGGCTGCCGGCACCGGGCGCGTGGATGGTCCGGCTCCAACGCTTTCTTGCCTTGCCGATGGCGGCGACCGCTGTCGCCGGCCTGTGGCTGCTGTATCGCCTGGCGGGCGCCAACGGACTGATGATTGGTGTTGGCGCTGCGATCCTGCTCGGCTTGGTGCTATTACTGTTCGGCGCGCGCCAACGTGGCGGCAGGACTGGCTGGCCGGTCGCGGTCGTCGCGTCGCTGATCGTCGCAGGCGCCGCTTTATACGCGCTTCCGCCAGCGGGCAGCCGACCAGCGGTTGCCCCCGCGGGCGTCGGTCGATGGAGCGTTACCGCGGTCGAGCAAGCGCGCGCCACAGGAAAGCCGGTGTTCGTCTATTTCACCGCCGACTGGTGCCTGACGTGCAAGGCCAATGAAGCCGCAGCGATCGACCGCAGCGAAGTCCAAAAAGCATTCCGCGAGAGCGGTGTCACGGTCCTTGCGGGCGACTGGACCAACGGCGACGCGGTTATCGGCCGCTTCCTCGAAAGCCGCGGGCGGGCCGGAGTGCCGCTTTATTTGTGGTACGATCCGGGCAAGGCCGAGCCCGAGGAACTGCCGCAAATCCTCACGCCAAATATGCTCATTTCTCGGGCTCGCCGGACGGCACATTAGGCTGCGCAGCCCAGACCCGCTCTCCTGCAACCCACGTCTCCAGTACCTTCGTCCGGGCCAGCGCCTGCGCATCAACTGTGGTCGGATCACGGTCGACGATGATGAAATCGGCCCATTTGCCCGGATCGAGTGCGCCCATCTCCGCTTCGCTGAAACCGGCAAATGCCGCGCCCCGGGTAAAGGCGTGGAGCGCCTGACCAAGGGTTATGCGCTCGCCCGGCAACCAACCGCCCGCCGGCTGGCCGTTCCCGTCCTGGCGGCTGATCGCGGCGGACAGGCCAGGGAAGGGGTTGGGGCTTTCGACCGGGAAGTCGCTTCCGAACGCCAGCGGAACGCCGCGCTTGAGCATCGTATTCCAAGCATAAGCGCCCACCAGCCGATCGCGCCCGAGCCGCGCCTCGGCCATCAGCCGGTCGCTGGTCTGGTGGGTCGGCTGCATCGAGGCAATGATCCCGGCCGGCTTGAGACGCGGAAAATCCTTGGGGTCGGCGATCTGCAGATGTTCGATCCGCCACCGCCGGTCGGACCCGAATTCGGCGGTCAGCTTTTCATAAATCGAGATCACCTGGGCATTGGCGGCATCGCCGATGGCGTGGGTCGCAATCTGGCCGCCGCCGCCCGCCACTTCGCGTGCCTGAGCGAGCAGTTCACCATCGCTGTGAAATTGTAGCCCGCGCGTGTCCGGGCGGTCGTGATAGGGCGCTTTCAGCCACGCCCCGCGCGAGCCAAGCGCGCCGTCGGCGTAAAGTTTGGTCCCGAGTAGCCGAAGCCGTCCGCCGTACATCCAGCCTGTCGGTTTGGACCCATTGATCGCACGCCAATTCTCCGGCGCCGAAGCATAGCTGAACAGCCGCACCTTGAGCGTGCTGGCCTCGCCGGCGCGGCGGAACGCGGCCCAGTCGTCGGCGCTGCTGCCCATGTCGGCGGCCCCGACCAACCCGACCTTGAGCATCGCCGATTGCGCTTCGGCGAGCGCTCGATCGCGCATCTCGGCGGTTGGCTCGGGAATAACCTTGCCGACCATGTCCATGGCATTGTCGACGAACAGCCCGTCGTGGATTTCGCCGCCCGCCGGCGCCTTGGTTCCAGGCCCGACGTTCGCCAATTTCATCGCCGCGGTGTTTGCGACTGCGGCATGGCCGTCGACGCGCTCAAGCCACACCGGGCGGCCCGGCACCACCGAATTAAGGTCGTCGGCGGTTGGGAAGCATTTGTCGCTCCAGCTCTCCTGGTTCCAGCCGCGACCGACGATCCACGGATAGTCGGGGTGAGCGGCAGCGTAATCTTTGAGCCGCTGCTGGAGGTCGGCGAGCGAGGTCGTTCCGGTAAGGTCGAGGGTCAGCGCCGCGAATCCAAGTCCCATGATATGGCCGTGAGCGTCGATCAGGCCGGGCAGCATTGTCTTCCCGCCAACATCGACAACCCGCTTGGCGGCGGGCCGCGCTTCGCCCTTACGCAGAATCCGAACAACCTTGCCGTCGTCGCTGATTAGAATGCCGTCGAAGCGCTCGATCCGGCCACGAGCATCGGCCTGAACGCCATTCGCGTGGTCGAACAGGGTTGTGGATTGGGCGGCGGTGCCAAGCAGCGCGGCGGCGATTGCGATTGGGAGTTTATACATCGCCAGGCGCATAGCATTGTTTGGCCGCCGGTGAAGCGCTACCCTAAGCGGTTAATGGCCGACGCACCGACAATCGACGACATTCGCGCCGCCGCGACGCGCATTGAGGGCGCGGTCATCCGCACCCCGATGCTGGTCAGCGCGACGCTGTCCAATCTCGTCGGCGCCGAAGTGTGGCTGAAGTTCGAAAACCTGCAGTTCACCTCGGCCTACAAGGAACGCGGCGCGCTCAACAAATTGCTCCAGCTGACTGCTGAGGAGCGCGCTCGGGGGGTCATTGC
>JBDSRE010000131.1:0-10816 GCA_039929465.1 Sphingomicrobium sp.
CTGGAGCACGCGCTGCTGCCGTTCGGCCAGCGCGCGGCGGTCCGAAATGTCGCGGAGGAAGCCGATGAACAGCCGGTCGCCGAATTGCTCGCTGGCAGTAATCGACAGTTCGACCGGGAATTCGCGCCCGTCCTTATGGAGCGCCTCGATCTCGATTCGGTTGTTGAGCACCGGGCCCTCGCCGGTGGCGAGATAATGCTTCATCCCGTTCTCGTGGGCGGCGCGATAGCGCTCGGGGATGATCAGCTCGCTCAGGCGGCGGCCAACGACATCCTCGCTGCTGAATCCGAAGGTCGCCTCGGCATTGGCATTCCAGCCAATCACCAGCCCGTCGTCGGACATGACGATGACCGCGTCGAACGCGGTGTCGAGGACCGATTGAAGGCCCGCGTGAATCATGCCCCAGCCGATGTTCATTACGGCAGTCGCACGGCTTTTCAAAGTTTATTCAATGACTTTTCACGCGATTATTGTGTGCTGTCCGACTCTTCGTCAACCGGCGAATTTATCGGTTGCCCGGACAAGGCCGTCGGTAATGCCCGGCTCGCTGAACAGATGACCCGCATCAGGAATGATATTGAGCTCGACCGCCGGCCACGCCTGTTTGAGCCGCCATGCGGCGAGCGGGGGCGTGCAGCTATCGTGGCGGCCCTGGACAATCACGCCTTTGATGTCCTGAAGCTTGCCTGCGTGACTGAGCAGCTGGCCGTCCTCGAACCAGCCACGATTGGCCATGTAATGGTTTTCGATCCGAGCCACCGCGACCGCCATATGAGGATCGGTGAAATGCTCGATCGTGTCGGGGCTTGGCAGCAAGGTGACGATCTCTCCCTCCCACTTGCTCCACGCTTGCGCGGCGGCAAGCTGGATCTTGGAGTCGTCGCTGGTCAACCGTTTCCGATACGCCTCGACCATGTCGCCGCGCTCGGCCTCGGGAATTGGAGCGAGGAATTCCTCGAACTTCTCGGGATAAATGGCCGAGGCGCCGCCCGGCTTATACATCCAGTCGATCTCCGACTGGTCGAACAGAAAGATTCCGCGCAGCACCAGCTCGGTAGCCCGGTCGGGATATTTTTCGGCATAGGCCAGCGCCAGGGTCGATCCCCAACTGCCGCCGAACACTTGCCATTTGTCGACCTTGGCGACTTGGATACGGAGCTTCTCGATATCGTCGACCAGATCCCAGGTCGTGTTATTGTCGAGGCTTGCATAGGGCGTCGACTGGCCGCAGCCGCGCTGGTCGAAGACCAGGATGTTGTACTTGTCGGGGTTGAACTGGCGGCGATGTGCGGGGCTCGATCCACCGCCAGGCCCGCCGTGCAAAAACACCACCGGTTTGCCCTCGGGATTGCCGCTCAACTCCCAATAGAGCGAGTGTCCGTCGCCGACGTCAAGCATGCCGGTCTCATAGGGTTTAATCGCGGGGTAGAGCGTGCGCCTGGCGGCAGTGAGGCTGGCCATCAAAAGCTGTATTCCTTGTAAATAGGGGCAAGGTCGCCGCCCCATTCACCGCGATATTTGGCAAGTAAACGATCGGCGGGAGTCATGCCGCTTGCAACGACATCGCGCAACGGGTCGAGGAACCCGACTTCATTGTCGCCAGCGCTGTTGAGCCTTCCGCGCGCGGCAAGCCCGCTCGCGGCGAGATCGACCACTCGGGCCGCAAGCTCGCGCATTTTACCGCCGCCCGGGATCGGCGTGTCGAGCGCCAAGCTCGGTACTTCCCGGCGCAGTTGCTCGCGCTCCTCGATCGTCCAGTGTTTGACCATGTCCCAGGCGGCAGCGAGCGTGGCTCCGTCGTAAAGCAGTCCGACCCATAAGGCCGGGAGGGCGCAGATCTTGCTCCACCGCCCGCCATCGGCACCGCGCATCTCGAGGAAGCTTTTGAGCCGCACCTCCGGAAAGGCGGTCGACAAATGATCGACCCAATCGCTGACGGTCGGCTTTTCGCCCGGGAAGACGTCGAGCCGCCCGTCGAGAAAATCGCGGAAGCTCTTGCCGGCGGCGTCGAGATACTTGCCGTCGCGGAAAATGAAATACATCGGCACGTCGAGAATATAGTCGCAGTAGCGCTCATATCCGAAGCCATCCTCGAACACGAACGGAAGCATTCCGGTGCGGTCTGGGTCGGTATCTTCCCAGATGTGGCTGCGGAAGCTTTTGTAGCCATTGGGCTTGCCGTCGGTGAATGGCGAATTGGCGAAGAGGGCCGTGGCCACCGGCTGAAGCGCCAGCGCCACGCGGAATTTCTTCACCATGTCCGCCTCACTCGAATAATCGAGGTTGGTCTGGATGGTGCAGGTGCGAAGCATCATGTCGAGCCCGAGGGAGCCGACCTTCGGCATGTAATCGAGCATGATCTTGTAGCGGCCCTTGGGCATGATCGGCAGGTCGGCGCGCGCCTTGTCGGGCCACATGCCGAGGCCGAGGAATCCCAAACCGAGCTGACCCCCGACCGCCTTGGCCTGGTCGAGGTGCCGCGCAGCTTCGGCACAAGTGGCGTGCAAGTCCTCAAGCGCCGCGCCTGACAGTTCGAGCTGGCCCGCAGGCTCGAGGCTGATGGTGCCGTCGGTACCCGAAAGCGCGATGATATTGCCATTCTCGATCACCGGCCGCCAGCCGAACTCGGTCATCGCCTGGAGCAAATCCCGAATCCCGCCGGGCTCAGCATAGGATGGCGAGCGATGGTCGCTCAGGCGATAGACAAATTTCTCATGCTCGGTCCCGATACGCCAGTTGGCGGAAGGTTTTTCACCGCCGGAAAATACCGCGAGCAGGTCATCGCGGCTGTCGATGAGCGGGCTTGCGCTGTCGTCGGTTCGGGTTGTCATTTGCAACGCGCCCTAGTCTTCGCTCAAGCTCAGCGCCAGTCCCCAGCCAGCGCCATATAGGCCGTGACCGCCGCAAGCGCCGCGGTTTCGGCGCGCAGGATTCGCGGTCCCAGAGAAATTGCGACCGCGCTCGGTGCGGAGCGGACTTCGGCGCGCTCCTGGTCGGCCCACCCGCCCTCGGGGCCGATGAGGATCATCGCGGCGCCCGGTTTCAACGCGCTCGCGACCGGAGCGCCGCCATTCTCGTCGGCGAAGTATAACGCCCGCCCAGATTCGCGGCTGGCGAGTAATTGGGTGAGCGGCACGGGATCGGCTATTCGTGGCAGAACTGTCCGACCGCATTGCTCGGCGGCCTCAATCGCGATTGCCCGCAAGCGCTCCAGCTTGACCCGCTCGGCGACCGTTCGTTGGGTCATCACCGGCTGCAATGCGGCAACGCCCAGCTCGGTCGCTTTTTCGACCAGCCAGTCGGTCTGGGAGCGCTTGACCGGGGCGAAAGCGAGAATGAGGTCGGGCAAAATTTCGGCCGCCCGAACCTGCTCGACCACCGCGAGCATCATGCGCTTCTTTCCGACGTGCGCGATGCGCGCCAGCCACTCGCCAGTTGTCCCGTCGAAGATCAGCACTTGGTTGCCCACTTCGCGGCGCAGGACATTGCCAAGATAATTGGCCTGAGCGGAATTCAATTCGACGGCTGCACCAACGCTCAAGTCGGCACCGACGAACAAACGCGGCAGGCTCTTGGGCGGCCAGGCTGGGGTTGCGGTCATCGGTGCGGGGTCTAGCCGCGCCGACGTGCCTTAGCCAAGGGCGGACCGGGGTTTGCAGTCACGCCTGCAGTCGAGCATGGTTCGATAGAGCCTGCAGGCGCGTAAATGCGCTTTGCGTTCGATGCGGTTTGGCGCTGATCGGGCCAATGCCAATTCCTCGGCTAGGCGACGAAAGAAATACTCTTCGAAGCTTGACGTTAGGGGCCGCATTTGCGTCATCATCTCACACCTCCGAACGAATCGAAAAGCCGAGCAAGAATAAAGGCTTAGCGACTTACTGGGGTGGAGATTGTGAACCTTGCTGACAGCCGCTGTTCATCGCTGCTTGCGGCGGTGGCGGCATTTCGCCGATAGCGCGGCGATGGCATCGCGCGACATTGTCCCCGACAGCGAACGACGCGGTATGATCGGCGCGCTGCCGCCGCGCGTGCGGCCCTTAGCATCGCTGATGCGGATCGACCGGCCGATCGGGACCTGGCTACTTTACTGGCCGTGCGCGTGGAGCGTTGCGCTGGCCGGGGTGCAAGAACGATGGAGTCTGTTTCTGTGGCTCGGCCTCGGCGCCTTCGCGATGCGCAGCGCAGGCTGCATCTATAACGACATCGTCGACAAGGATCTCGATTCAAGGATTGAGCGAACCCGGCTCCGCCCGCTCGCAAGCGGCCGAGTCAGCACCGGTGCCGCCTGGACCTTGATCGCAGTCCTGTGCGGATTCGGCTTGCTGGTGCTGCTTCAGGTCAACCGTCTCGCCGCCGGGATCGCGCTTTCCAGCATCGTTGCTGTCGCCGCTTATCCGTACATGAAGCGAATCACCTGGTGGCCGCAGGCGTGGTTGGGGCTAGTGTTCAGCTGGGGGGCTTTGGTCGGCTGGCCCGCGGCCACCGGCAATTTCGGTTGGCCGCCCCTTTTGCTGTGGCTGGGCAGTGTCGCCTGGGTGATCGGCTACGACACGCTCTACGCCATTCAGGACAAGGAGGATGACGCCTTGGTCGGGGTGCGTTCGACCGCGCGGCTGTTCGGAGCCAGCGCGCCCGCTGCAATCGGCTTGTTCTACGCCGTCGCGCTGATTCTATGGGGAGCGGCAATCTGGAGCGTTCGGCCGGATTGGCTTGCGCCTGTTGCATTGGCTCCAGCGGCACTTCATCTCGCCGGCCAGGCGTTGCGCGCCGACGCGCAAGACGGCGACGTCGCACTTCGTCTGTTCCGATCCAACCGCTTTGCCGGGCTGCTGGTGTTCTTCGCCATGCTGGTCGTCGGCCTGTCGGCACGCTAGGCGCGGCCATGCTCGATCCCGCAGCCGCCCAATCGCTTGCCCAGTCGCTCGTCGCCCGCGCCATTTCCGCCGGCGCGACCGCAGCTGACTCGATCTACGCCGGCAATCGCTCGTCATCGGTCGAGGTGCGCCTGGGCGCGCTCGACAGCGTCGATTCGTCCGAGGGCGAAAAGATCGGCTTGCGGCTTTTCCTCGGGCAGCGCTCAGCCTCGGTCGCTTCTTCCGACCTGTCCGAAGAAAGCATGGCGACGCTGGTCGAGCGCTGCCTGGCAATGGCGGGCGAGGCGCCCGAGGATCGATACGCCGGGCTGGCGTCGCCCGAATTGCTCGAGCTTGGCCAGCAACCCGAAGTCGATAGTTTTGATGCCGCTGACCCCGGTCCCGCGGACCTGCGCGCAAGGGCACTTGAGGCGGAAGGGGCCGCGCTCGCGGTAACCGGAGTCACCATTAGCGGCGGGGCCGGGGCAAGTGCCTCATCGTCGACCATCGCGCTCGCCACATCGGGCGGGTTCGTCGGCGCCTATCGGAGCAGTCGCCACGGCTGCAGCGCGTCGGTCATCGCCGGGGAAGGATCGCGGATGGAGCGCGATCATGCCTGGCATGGCACGCATTTTCTTGCCGATCTCGACCAACCCGAAACCATCGGCCGACTGGCCGGGGAGCGGACGATTGCCCGGCTCGGCTCAAGCCGCGCAAAGCCCGGCCGTTACCCGATATTGTTCGATCCCCGCGTTTCGGCCACATTGCTCGGTCATTTCGCTGAGGCCATTTCGGGCAGTTCGGTGGCGCGCGGCACCAGTCTGCTCAAAGACCGGCTTGGCGAGCAGGTTTTCGGCCAAGGCGTGACCATCATCGACGATCCGCTGCACCCGCGCGGGCTGCGTTCGCATCCGTTCGACGGCGAAGGCGTAAGAGTCGGCCGGCGAGAGTTGGTCAGCGGCGGACGTCCGACCCAATGGATCGCCGAAAGCGCGTCGGCCCGGCAACTGGACATCGCTCCAACCGGCCACGCGGTGCGCGCAGTTAGTGGTGCACCAGGCGCGGCACCGAGCAACATGTGGATGGAACCCGGCACTCGCAGTCGCTCCGAGCTGCTTGCCGCCTTCCCCGAGGCGGTGCTGGTGATCGAGCTGATCGGAAGCGGTGTGAACAGCGTTACCGGCGACTATAGTCGCGGCGCCGTCGGCTTCATGGTTCGGGGCGGCGAAATCGCCGAGCCACTCAGCGAAATCACCATAGCCTCGAACCTGATCGAGATGTTCGCCAGCCTCGAACCAGCGAGCGATCTTGAATACCGCCACGGCATCGACGCGCCGACGATCCTCATTCCCGAAATGACCGTGGCTTCGGCCTAGGAAGGCTCGGCCTCGATCGGCGGGATTTCGAGGCGGTGCATCTCGATTTTGATGCAATGGTCCATAACCACCTTCAATCCCGCAGCCTCGGCGCGCTTTGCTGCTTCCTCGTCGATCACGCCCAATTGCATCCACACCGCTTTAGCTCCGGCGGCGATCGCCTGATCGACCGCTTCGCCGGCGGCATCGGATCGGCGGAAAATGTCGACCACGTCGATCGGCACCCCGATCTGCGACAAATCGCGCCATACGAATTCACCGCCTACATGCTCACCGGTGATATTTGGATTGACCGGAAGCACTCGATAGCCGTGTTCCTGGAGCGCGTGCATCACTCCGTAGGACGGACGGTCGGGCCGATCGGACGCGCCGACCACTGCGATCGTCCGCGCCGACTTGAGCAATTCGGCAATATCTTCATCCTTGGTCAGCGGCATGTCATCGGCTCCCGATTGTTGCTTGCTCAATGTCTCAAGAGCCGACTTTCTCCAATTCTTCGATCATCCGCTGGGCAATTGCCGCAAATGCAGCGCCCTCCGCGCTATCGCCCAGCGCCAGTGGCACGCCCGAATCCGAGGCGGTGCGGATCGCCAGCGACAGCGGCAGCCGGCCGAGGAAGGGGATTTGCATCGTCTTGGCGCTCTCCTCAGCGCCGCCCGAACCGAACGGATCGCTCTGCTTGCCGCAATGGGGGCATTGGTAACCCGCCATATTCTCGATGAGGCCGAGTACCGGAACCTGGGTGCGATTGAACAAATCGACCGCCCGCGTAGCGTCGATCAGCGACAGATCCTGTGAGGTCGAGACGATGACCGCGCCGGACGGCCGCGCTTTCTGAATCAAGGTAATCTGCACATCTCCGGTGCCGGGGGGCAGATCAACGACGAGGAATTCGCAGTCGCCCCAATCGGCCTCGAGCAGCCGGGCCAGCGCTCCGGTGGCCATCGGGCCGCGCCACGCCAGCGCCTGGCCCGGCGCTACCAATTGCCCGAGCGAAAGGAATTTGATGCCATGTGCATCGACCGGGATCAGCTGGTCATCGGCGGCGGTCGGCTTGGCATTGTTGCCGAGCAACGTTGGTTGCGACGGGCCATACACATCGGCATCGATTAGCCCGACCTTCTTGCCCGCTTTGGCCAATGCAATCGCAATATTGGCTGATACGGTGGACTTGCCGACCCCGCCCTTGCCGCTTCCGATAGCAATGACGATGCGCTTGGGATTGCTTGCAGTCAGCGCAACGCGCGCTTCGATGACTCCGGGTACGGCAAGCGCGGCGGCGCGCAATTCGAATTCCAGCGCCTTGCGCTCGTCGGCGCTGAGTCCAGTGGCATCGGCGATGATCGTGGCCACTCCGGCGGCCAGCTTGCGCGAGCGGATTCTCTCGCCGTTTGGAAGCGTGGACAGTAGCTCATTGGAATCGGTCATCGGGGCGACATAAGATAGGCTGGTCCGGTTGCCACTGTTTTTCGGGCCCAAGGCTTCCTATACAGGATTGGATGACGACATTTCCCGGATGGGGCGGACGGATCCGCGGCCTCTTCGCAATCTCCAAGGGCCCATGGGGCTCGAACGACCAGGGCGGCGATCCTCCGGAGCCGCCGGTGGGCGGCGATCCGACTCCCGGCCCGTGGGGCGAGCCGGAGCGCCGGCGGCGGCGGACGACAGTCACGCCGAGCGCCGGCGGCTCGGTATTCGAAGACATGATCCGCCGCGGGAGGGGACGCTTTGGCGGGCCCGATGGCACCGGCCCTGATCGCTCGCTGGTCATGTGGGGTTTGCTCGGCTTCATCGCCTTGTGGCTCGTATTTACTTCTATCCATTCAATTTCGCCGGGCCAGCGCGGAGTCGTCAGCCGTCTTGGCCGCTACAGCTATACGCTCGGCCCCGGTGTCGGTCTGACCTTGCCCTCTCCGATCGACCGAGTGAAGAAGATTGACGTCGAGAACATCCGCAACGTCGACCTCGGCGTCGAAGGGTCTGGCGACCTGATGCTCACCGGCGACCAGAATCTGCTCGATATCGATTATTCGGTACGCTGGAATATTCGCACTCCGGAGCTTTACCTCTACGAGCTAGCCCAGCCCGACGAGACCATCCGCGAAGTCGCCGAAAGCGCGATGCGATCGGTCATCAGCCGGGTGTCGCTCAACGACGCCATCGGCGACCGCCGCGCCGACATCGAAATCCAAGTTGCCGAAATCATGCAGCGAATCCTCGATTCCTATCGCTCGGGGGTCCAGATCCAGGGGATTGCGATCAAGCGCGCCGACCCGCCCGACGAGGTCAATGACGCGTTCAAGCAGGTCACCGCCGCTCAGCAGGACGCGCAGACTTATATCAACAACGCCAACGCCTACGCGCTTCAGCTGGGGCAAAAGGCACAAGGCGAAGCGACGTCCTTCGACAAGGTCTACGCGCAGTATAAACTGGCGCCCGAAGTGACCCGCCGGCGAATGTATTACGAAACCATGGAACAGGTCCTGTCGAAGGTCGACAAGACCATCGTCGAGGCGCCTGGAGTGACCCCCTATCTGCCGCTCAACCAGATGCCGAAGGCGAAGCCGGGGGGCGGCCAGTGATCGAATTCGTCCGCCGCCGGCCGATGTTTGCTGGCCTCGCTGCCTTTTTCGTCGTCTTCCTCGTGCTCGGAAGCTTCCTGATCGTGCCCGAAACCAAGCAGGCGGTGGTAGTTCGATTCGGCAAGCCGGTTCGAATTCTCAACCGCTATGAGGCGGGCCGGCCGATCGGCGCGCCCGGTGCGGGCATCAGCTGGCGGCTGCCCTTTGCCGATGAAGTGGTTTGGATCGACAAGCGCGTGCTCGACGTCGACATGCAACGTCAGCAGGTGCTGTCGACCGACCAGCGCCGGCTCGAGGTTGATGCCTTCGCTCGCTATCGGATCGTCGACCCATTGCTGATGTACATCCGTGCCCGCTCCGAACAGCAGCTCAATGACCAGCTGCGCCCGATCCTCGGCTCGGAAGTGCGCAATGAGCTTGGCAAGCGGACCTTTGCAGCGCTGCTCACTCCGGAACGGCAGGGCGTGATGGATAATGTCCGGCGATCACTCAACAGCATCGCTCGCGAATATGGAGTGCAGATCCTCGATGTCCGGATCAAGCGCACTGATCTGCCAGGCGGAGCGCCGCTAGATTCGGCCTTTGCCCGGATGCGCACCGCTCGTGAACAGGAGGCGCGATCGATTCGTGCCCAGGGCGCAAAACAAGCGCAGATCATTAAAGCCGAAGCCGATGCCGATGCCGCACGTACCTATGCTGAAAGCTTCGGCAAGGATCCGCAATTCTATGATTTCTACCGCGCCATGCAGGCCTATCAGACAACGTTCGTTGGGGACGCTGAGAACCCACCGGGGCAGACGTCGGTGATCCTCTCGCCGCAGAATGATTTCCTCAAGGAATTCACCGGCCGGCAGCGCTGAGTCGCATTCAAACATCGTTCATGGACGCGCGCCACTAACGGCTTGCGTCGAAGCAGATTAGGTGGAGTATCAATGCCGAAGGAGTCCGGAAAAGTGCGCTACGCCTATGGGGTCGCAATGGCCTTGCTGCTTGGAGGAACCGCTTTCTCGCTTGCCACTGGGCAGGCGGGTGCGCAGGTTGCGCAAAATTCGCCAGCGACGCTTGCTCCGCGCGCAGGCGCGCCCTTGTCGTTCGCCGATCTGACCGCGCGGCTGCAGCCTGCGGTGGTCAATATCTCAACCAAGCAGCGGGTCCCGGTTAAAAGCCAGCGTGATCCGTTCGAGGATTTCTTTCGCCGGATCGACCCCACCATCCCGCCCGGTGGCGGCAGTGGCGGCGGTAATAACGGCGGCAATAACGGCGGTGGCAGCAGCGGCGGTGAACCGCGCACCCGCGAAGCCGGCTCGCTCGGCTCGGGTTTCATCGTCTCGCCCGACGGTTATGTCGTCACCAACAACCACTTGATCCAGGGCGCCAGTGGGACGGGGACTGTCGACAGCGTCACCGTCATTACTTCGGACCGCAAGGAATATCCGGCGCGGATCGTCGGCCGTGACGAAACCTCGGACCTCGCACTGCTCAAGATCGACGGCCGCGATCTGCCGTACGTTCAGTGGGGCGACAGCACTAAGTCGCGGGTTGGCGACTGGGTTCTCGCGATCGGTAATCCCTACGGGCTCGGCGGAACCGTCACCGCCGGGATCATCTCGGCACTCCACCGTGGAATCACGGGGGTCGGCGCTTACGACCGCTATATCCAGACTGACGCCAGCATCAACATGGGCAATTCTGGCGGCCCGATGTTCGATTTGAACGGCAATGTCATCGGCATTAACTCGGCGCTGATCAGCCCGACCGGTGCTTCGGTCGGAATCGGTCTCGCAATCCCCGCCGAACTGGCCCAGCCGGTGATTGAAACTCTGCGCAAGGGCCAGCGCCCACAGCGGGGCTATCTCGGTGTCGGCCTCCAGCCACTCGACGAGAATATCGCGCCTTCGCTCGGCCTGCCCAAGGACATGGGCGAGATCGTGCGCTCGATCGTCGCCGGCGGTCCGGCGGCCAAGGCCGGGCTTCAGCAGGGCGACGTCATCCTCCAGGTGAACGG
>JBDSRE010000132.1:0-4018 GCA_039929465.1 Sphingomicrobium sp.
AGCGGTTCGGGGTCGATGCCTTGCGCTATTTCCTGCTCCGCGAAGTGCCGTTCGGACAGGATGGAAGCTACAGCGCCGAGGCGATCGTCGCCAGGGCCAATGCTGAGTTGGCGAACAGTTTCGGCAACCTCGCCCAGCGGACGTTAGCAATGGTATTCAAGAACTTGGAAGGGGTTATTCCGCAGACGGGACAAGCGCCTGAGGACGTGGAACTGCTCGAAACCGTACGCAGAGCCTGCCTTGAAGATATGCCCGAGGCGTTCGGCCGCTATGCCTTCTCGGTCGGAATCGAAGCGTGGATGCGGGGTGTGTTCGCGTGCAATGCCTATGCCGACGCGATGGCGCCCTGGGCGCTCAAGAAAACAGATCCCGAACGAATGGCGGCGGTGCTCGGTTCTCTGGTGGCGTCAATCAAAACTCTGACGGAGGCAATTGCGCCGATCATTCCGGGCTCGGCCGAGCGATTGCTTGCGGCCATCGCCGTCGGGGACGACGGCCAACCCATCACTCAGCCTGTGCCGCTGTTCCCCCGCCTCGAGCTTGAGGAGGGCGAGGCGTGAGGCTGATCGACAGCCATTGTCACCTCAATTACGAAGGGTTGGTCGAGCGCCAGGACGAGGTGCTCGACTCTGCGCGCGCGCGCGGGGTCGCCGGCTTTCTCAATATCTCGACCCGCCAAAGTGAGTGGGAGGCGATCATTGCCACCGCGGAACGCAATTCCGACGTCTGGGCCAGCGTCGGGGTCCATCCGCACGAGGCCGACGCCCATCCCGACCTCGGCGCTGCTGCGCTGATCGCCGCCGCCGACCACCCCAAGGTCGTTGCGATCGGCGAATGCGGGCTCGATTATTATTATGACAAGAGCGACCGGGCGGCCCAGCGTGACCGGTTCGAGGCACATATCGAGGCTGCTCGGGCAACGGGGCTTCCGCTCATCATCCACACCCGCGACGCGGAAGACGACACCAAGGAAATCCTTACTCGAGCGGTGGGGGAAGGGGGAGTTACCGGCGTCCTCCACTGTTTCACCGGATCGGCCGATCTGGCCAAGGCGGGTCTCGACCTCGGCTTCATGATTTCGCTGTCGGGAATCGTCACCTTCAAGAATGCCCAGGATTTGCAGGACACGGCAAAGACTATCCCGCGCGACATGCTACTGGTCGAGACCGACTCTCCGTTCCTCGCCCCAGTGCCCAATCGCGGGAAGACTTGTGAACCGGCGTTCGTCGCCGACACCGCAGCTTATGTCGCCGCGCTCCGCGACGAGGATCCAGGCGAGCTTGCCGACTTCACCACTGCCAATTTCTTCCGCTTGTTCAGCCGGGCCGCCGCGTGAAGGTGCGGATCCTCGGCTGTGGAACATCGACCGGGGTGCCGAAGATCGGAAATGACTGGGGGCAATGCGATCCCGCTGAGCCGCGCAACCGGCGCATGCGATCCTCGATTGTGGTCGACAGCGGCGGGCAACGAGTGCTCGTCGATTGCGGCCCCGACTTGCGTCAGCAACTGCTCACCGCCGATATCGACAAGGTCGATGCGCTGATCGTCACCCACGATCACGGCGACCACGTTCACGGGATCGACGATTTGCGCCCGATCGCTGCCCGCCTGGGCGCGCCGGTACCAGTCCATGCTCGCGCCGCGACGCTAGACGGGCTGAATAAGCGGTTCGGATACGCCTTTGCCCAGTCGGACTTCTACCGACCGATTGCCGAGGGCAAAGAACTGACCGGCAACTTTTCGTTCGGCAATGCAATCACGCGGTTCGTCGATCAGCCTCACGGCAGCACCCAATCGCTCGGTATGCGTTTCGACGAAGACGATACATCCATCGGTTACGCGATCGATTTCAACGATTTCACCGATGACATGGCGGCTCTTTACGAAGGCCTCGACGTCTGGATTGCCGATTGCCTGACGCGCAGTCCGCACCCGACCCACGCGCATCTCGATGCGGTGCTCGGCTGGGCGCGTGATTGCGGGGTCGGACAGCTTTATTTGACCCACATGGGCACTGGTCTTGATTATGCGACTCTGGTGAAGGAGTTGCCCGACTGGGCAGCCCCAGCGCATGACGGTTTGGAAATCGCCTTATGATGACCAATGACGTGATGCTCGGCGGGGTCTATTTGCTCATGGCGCTGATGCTCGTGCTTGGCGGGTTGATGACCCGGCGCGAGCCTTTGGCGAGGATGCTTACAATGGCGCTTGCCTGGATCGCGATCTTCGCCGCTGGCTTCGTCCTGTTTACCTTTCGCGACAATTTCGGTTGGGTCGCGCAACGGCTCAAGGCGGAAGCGTTCGGGGTTCCGGTGACCGAGGGCAAGGAGACACGAATCCCAATGGCGATCGACGGCCATTTCTGGGTCGAATCCAAGCTCAATGGGCGGCCGGTGAAATTTCTCGTCGACAGCGGAGCGACCATGACGACGATCGACCGAGCAACCGCGATGAGCGCCGGAATCGCGGTCTCGCCGCAACGCGACCAATATGTCCGTACCGGCAATGGCGTCATCCGGGTCGCCTCGGGCTGCGCCGAGCGCATCGAAATCGGAGGAATCGAGCGCAGCGATATGGCGGTCCAGATCGCCGACAATGACAATCTCAATGTGCTGGGCATGAATTATCTCTCGAGTCTTAACCGCTGGGGGGTCGAAGGCCGGTGGTTGGTACTGACCCCATGATGCTTCTAACACTTTACATAATGCATATTATCATACTTTCGGATGCATCAGCGAAATGGGTTTTGGGGTCCCTGCGTTGAGCGCTGCTTCTGGTCTTGAGCGCCTCACCGCAATCATGCGCCGACTGCGCGACCCGGTCAGCGGCTGCGAATGGGATCGAGCGCAGGATTTCGGTTCGATCGCCCCTTACACGATCGAGGAAGCTTACGAAGTCGCCGACGCGATCGAACGCGATGACATGGAAGCACTTGCCGACGAACTCGGCGACCTTCAGCTCCAGGTCGTGTTCCACGCCCAAATGGCGGCCGAAGCCAGTCATTTCACGCTCGCCGACGTCATGGCGGGCATTTGCGATAAGCTCGAACGGCGGCATCCGCATATCTTTGGCGGTTCTGATCACAGCCCTGGCTGGGAGGAAATCAAGGCCCTTGAGCGCCAGAAGTCAGCCGACTCCAGTGCCTTGTCGGGCGTTGCGCTGGCGTTGCCGGCACTCGAACGGGCGGCAAAATTGCAGCGCCGCGCAGCTCGAACTGGTTTCGACTGGCCCGATCTCTCCGGTCCGCGCGCCAAGATCGACGAAGAACTAGCCGAACTCGACGCCGAAAGCTCGACCGAGCGCCAATCAGAGGAGTTGGGCGACTTGTTGTTTGCGGTCGTTAACCTCGCACGTTATCTTAACATCGAGCCAGAACTCGCGCTGCGCGAAGCCAATCGCAAATTTGAATCCCGCTTCCGGGCGATCGAGACCGAGCCCGGCTTCGCCGATCTGTCGCTGGCGGGGAAAGAGCGCCTGTGGGCCGCAGCCAAACTCGCTCAGGCGGGCAAACCAGCCTGAAACCGCGCCCAATTTTCGGGCGATAGCCGAACGGACAAGGCAATCTCATCCTCTTCCATGTGCTGCTCGATGACCTCGCCGCGGGAGTGGAGCCAGGCGATGCGCTCGCCTTCGCCGGCGTCGAGCCGAATTTCGTGCACCTGCTCGCCGCTGCGCAAGGTTTCGGCGACCCGCTCCTTCAGCGCGTCGACCCCTTCCCCGGTCAACGCCGAGATCGGGACGACGTCATCGCGGCGCTGGGCCTCGCCGATAAGCCGCTCGCGCTCATCCGCCCCGGCGAGGTCGAGCTTGTTCCACGCTTCAATCCGCGGCGGCCCATCCTCTTCTGCAAGCCCGAGGGACTCCAATACGTCCGCGACATCGTCGGCCTGCGCGTCGCGGTCGGTGTGGGCCATGTCGCGAACATGGACGATGAGGTCCGCGGAGGCGACTTCCTCTAGGGTCGCGCGGAACGCAGCGATCAGCTCGGTTGGCAAATTGGAAACAAACCCGACCGTGT
>JBDSRE010000133.1:0-6097 GCA_039929465.1 Sphingomicrobium sp.
CGAAGCGCATTTCGGGAGTGGCGAAGGATTTGGGCATGTCGTCCATCAACTGGGTCAAACTTTTGCCCGACGCCGCGACCGCTTCGATTAGCCGGACGGCGGCGTAAAGCGCGTCGTCGAAGCCATACCAACGGTGCTTGAAAAAGATGTGCCCGCTCATTTCGCCGGCAAGCGGGGCGCCGGTTTCCTTCATCTTCGACTTGATCAGGCTATGCCCGGTCTTCCACATCACTGGCGTGCCGCCCATCGCCGCTATGGCGTCGAATAAGATTTGGCTCGCCTTGACGTCGGCGATGATGGTCGCTCCGGGCTGCGCCTCGAGCACCGGACGGGCGAGGATAATGAGCAATTGGTCACCCCAGATCACCCGGCCCAGCCCGTCGACCGCGCCGATGCGGTCGCCGTCGCCGTCGAAGGCGATCCCGAAATCGAGATCGTGATCGACTACGAGCGTTTTCAAATCGGCCAGATTGGCTTCGACCGTTGGATCGGGGTGGTGGTTGGGGAAGCTGCCGTCACTGTCGGTGAAGATCGTCAAATGCTCGCCCGGAAGGCGCTTAACCAGTTCATCGAGCACCGGCCCGGCGGCGCCGTTGCCGGCGTCCCAGCCGATTCGGAACGTGCCGCCTTCGAAATCCTCCACCAGCCGGTCGACATAAGCGGGGGCGACGTCCACATCCTCGATCGAGCCCTTGCCCTCGCACCACCGTCCTTCTGCTGAGCGCCCGCCTATATCCTGGATCGCGGCACCGAACACCGAGTTCCCGCCGAGGAGCATCTTGAAGCCATTGTAATCGGCCGGATTGTGGCTTCCGGTGATCTGAATGCCGCCGTCGGTGTCAAGGTGATAAGTGGCGAAATAGAGCATCGGGCTTGGCCCCTCGCCAATCCGGACAACATCGATCCCGCCTTCGGTGAGGCCGCGTACCAGCGCCTCCTCGAGCATCGGCGAATGGCTTCGCCCGTCGCGCCCGACCGCGATTCGCTTTGCGCCTCGATCGCGCGCCAGAGCGGCGAAGGTTCGGCCAAGCCCGTAAGCATCGGGCTCGCCAAGGGTGTCGCCGACGATCCCGCGAATGTCATATTCACGCAGGATACTGGGGTTAAAAACGTGGGTCATCGAACCTCAGGCAACCTTCTGCTCGACCGCACCGGCCTCGGGCACGCCAAGCCCGGCGATCATCTCGCGCAATTCCTGGCGCGCGGCGATGTGGCTCATTCCGACTTCGCCCAATTGCTTGAAGTCGAGCAGGGTCAGACCTTTGGGGAAGAGCTCGCGGTAGATGACCCGCTCGCCAAGCCCGGGGATAACCCGGAAACCGACCCGCCGGGCAAGCTCGTCGAGCGCTGCGCCGACCCGACGCAAATTGTGCGAATCGACATGCTGGAGGCGGTTCCGAAGCACCACCCAATCGACGCTTTTGCCGGTCGATTTGGCGCGCTCGGTCCGGCTGTTCCAGATCAGTTCTGAATAAAAGCTCGGTTTGGTCACCTTGAAACTGTCTGGATCGACTTGGCCGATAAGGTCGAGATCGACGAAACTGTCGTTCATCGGGGTGACCAAAGTGTCGGCCTTGAGGATCGCGGCGCGGGCGACCGGATCGTCGCGACCAGGGGTGTCGATGACGATGACATCGGCCTTCGTCGACAAGCGGTCGAGCGCTTCAGCGAGCGCGTTTTCGCTTAGCTCCTCGATCACCTCATATTCCGCGCGCGGCAAATCGGCGTCGAGCCGCTTGATCGTGGAATCGCGATTTTCGAGATAGCGGGCCATGGTCCGCTGACGGTGATCGAGGTCGAGCGCTCCGACCCGGTGGCCCGATGCGGCAAGCGCGATCGCGGTGTGGACCGCGGTGGTCGACTTGCCGGTGCCGCCCTTTTCATTGGCGAAAATGATGAAATGCGGCTTGCTCAATGCCGGTTCGCCCCTTGATCTTACCCCCGGCACCCGTGCAAGCGCCGCCCTTCAGCCGGTGTATCCGAGGGTCCCCAAGCGTGCAAACCGTTCGTAACCGAGAACAATTAGCACAGGCGCTGGCCGTTTGGAGCGGCGAGCGGGTGGCGCTGGTGCCGACCATGGGCGCACTCCACGCCGGACATCTGAAGCTGATCGCGGAGGCGAAAGAGCGTGCCGGCCGGGTGGTCGCGACAATCTTCGTCAACCCGCTCCAATTCGGCGCCGGCGAGGATTTGAGCCGCTATCCGCGCCGGGAAATGGAGGACGCCCGGCTCCTTGACCAAGCGGGGTGCGAGTTGCTGTGGCTGCCAGCGGTCGAGGATATTTATCCCGAGGGATTTGCGACGACGGTGAGCGCCGGCGGGCTGTCGAACCGCTGGGAAGGCGAGGCGCGGCCGGGCCATTTCGACGGAGTTGCGACGGTGGTCGCGAAACTCCTGATCGCGGTCGCCCCGGATGTCGCGCTGTTCGGCGAAAAAGATTTTCAGCAACTGGCGGTGATCCGGCGCATGGTTGGCGACCTCGCTTTGCCGGTCGAAATCATCGGGATTGAGACGGTCCGCGATACGGACGGCCTGGCGCTGTCGTCGCGCAACGCATATTTGTCGATGGACGAGCGGAAATTGGCGTTGGCGCTGCCAATCGCGCTCCTGTTCGCCCGAGATGCAGTTCGCTCCGGCAGGTCTGTGCCCGCTACGCTCGCCGCCGCCAAGCAGCAGCTGGTCGAGGCGGGGTTCCTCAAAATCGACTATCTCGCGCTGGTCAACGGGGTAACGTTAGAACCGCTCGAAACCCCCGCTGGCGACATGCGACTGATCGCCGCAGCGACCCTTGGAACGACCCGGCTGATCGACAATCTCGCGGTCTAGGCACAACAAACTCACCGCTGCGTTAACCATTTCTTCGGGATCGTCCGACAATTCTCCATTGAACAGGAGGGAATTGTCATGGGTGGGTTAAGTCAAAAGGGGGCCGAGTTCCTCATCCGCAGTCGGCTCGCCGATGCCGAGGCTGGCGATGTCGATGCTTTATTCGAGCTTGGAGTGACGTATTCAACCGGTCGCGGAGGCGCTCCGGTCGACCTTGTCGAAGCGCATAAATGGTTCAACCTCGCGGCTGTTTCCGGAAGCGATCGAGGCCAGGAATGCCGCGCCGAGATTTCGGTCGAGATGACCGCCCGCGAAATCGCCGAAGCCCAGCGCCAGGCGCGGTCGTGGCTTTCGAGCTGCCAGTTCCAGCGCCGCGCTGCTTGAAGATTTAACGGACAAGGACGGTCTGCACTCGGCGGTTGGCCGCGAACGCCGATTCGCTGGTGCCGGCCACCGCAACGCGCTCCTTGCCCCAACTGGTCGCGCTCAGCTGCGCCGGCGGGACCCCGAACAGGATCAGGAAATCGCGCACCTCCTGCGCTCGCCGCGCCCCCACCGCAAGCGCGTGATCGCGGGTGTCCGAGGAATCGGCATGCCCCTCGATGCTGACCAATATTTCGGGATGGCGGCGAAGCCATGCCGCCTGCGCCAGCAAGATTGTTTTGGCGGGAATGCCGAGTGCTGCGCTATTGCCGCCGAAGAACACCGTGTCGGTCCCCGACAGGACTCGAAATTCAGCGCGCAGCCCGTCGATCCCGGACAGCACCGGCGCGCTCGCTGGCGGCGGTCGGCGGAATTGGGCAATTGCTGGCGATTCCGGTGCCGCTGCGACCAGCCCCATCGCAAGCAGAATGTGTGCGCGTCGAATCATTCCCTTGCTCCCGACCAATCGGGGTCCGATCCATCTTGGGCGGTCGCCACGGGACGTGGCTGCCCGGCATCGAGCGACACCCGGTAAAGCGCGTTTCGGCCGGTGGCGGCTGAAGTGCGCTGAAACACCAGTTCGCGGCTGCTCGGCGCCCAGCGCCCCCCTTCGTCCAAGCCGCCGTTGGTGAGGATTTTCTCGCCCGTCCCATCGGCCCCGATAATTCCGATTCGGCGGCCGTCGGCGGCGCGCCGAGTGAAAGCAATCCACTTGCCGTCGGGGCTCCATTCGGGCGCCGAATACCAGGCTCCGCCAAACGACAAGCGGTGCTGGTCGCTACCGTCGGCATTCATGATGTAGAGTTGCTGGCTTCCCGAGCGGTCGCTTTCAAACGCGATCTGCGTGCCATCGGGCGAGAAACTGGGCGAGGTGTCAATTCCCGGCGCGGTCGTCAGCTTGCGTGCTGCGCCACCGCTCGAATCGGTTGCGCCCACCACATAAATGTCGGTGTTGATGCCCTGCATCATCGAGAAAGCGATGCGGTTGCCGTCGCTTGAAAAGCTCGGTGAAAAGCTCATCGACGGGACGTTGAGCAAGGGCCGTTGGGTGCCGCTTGCGACATTGATCAGCTCGATATGCGGGGTTCCGCCGCTAAGGCTGGTAAAGGCGATGGTCACGGCGCCCGGTGACATCCGCGGGGTAAGGACGAAGCTTTCACCTTTCGTCAGTGTGACCTGATTGTTGCCGTCGCTGTCGATAATCGCGACCTTCTTGGTCCGCGCGGCACCGCTGCCTGATTCGGCGACATAAGCGATTCGCGTATCAAAAATGCCCGGCGCTCCGGTGACCGCGCTATAGGCCAGGCCCGAACATTTATGCGCCGCCCGCCGCCAGTCACCGGGCTCAACCACGAACCCCTTGCGTCCAAGCTCGCGGCCCTTGGCGACGTCATAGACATAGCAGCCGACGGTCAGCCGCCCATCCGCTCGTGCCTGGACAAAACCGGTAATCAGCGCCTTTGCTCCGGCCGAACGCCAGCGCGGGAAGTTTGGCGCGGTCACTTCGGGGAAAGAATAGAAATCCTTTTGATCGGGGCCGATTGGAAACAGCTCGGAGGTCGAGCGCAAGTCGGTGGCAATCAGCTGGGTCGCCTGCCACGCCAATGACAAAGTGGTTCCGCCACCTTCCAGCGGCTTGTCGTCGGGAGCGCTCAGCGGGGGTATCGCGATCACCGTCGCCGCCGGCTCGGCGCTCGACTGGCCCTGGGCCGATACCGGGGAAAGGGCGAGCGCGGCCAGCGCCGCGATCAACCTCCTCACGCTTCCGGACCCAATGCCATGAACTTGTCGATCCACTCCTTGGGATGCCGTTTCGGCCGGCCCGAACCGTCGAGGAATGCGGCGGTGACCTTGCCGTCGGTCAACACTTCCATCCCGCGCATGACTCGTTGCTGAATCAGCACCGATGAACCGCGCACCTCGCTTATGGTGCTGAGGATCACGAGGTCGTCGCCGAGCTTTGCCGGACGGCGGTAACGCAAATGGGCCTCAACCACCGCATAAGCGCTTCCGCTACGCTCCAGCTCGGACTGCTGGTCGATCCCGCATGCGCGCAGAAAATCCGACCGAGCGCGCTCCATATACTTCAAATAATTGGCGTAATAGACGATTCCATACGCGTCGCTGTCCTCGAAATAGACGGTCAGCGCGAAATGATGCTCGGTCCCGACGAAACCGCCGCGATAAGGTTGGTCGAGTGGGGATTGAGCCATCGCACGGTCTTAACCGTCACCGAGTCACCCGATCAAGTCCGAGCCGCCGCCAAACCGTCGAGCTTGACCAGATGTAACCTAAAGGTTACTGGTCACCTCAAGGTTACAGGAGGTCATCATGGTCGATGCAGATTTGTCCGACACCGCCGAACGGCTGACCCGGCGCCGCTCGCGCCTGCTGCCGGTGCTTGCGGTCTTTTACGTCGGGCAGCAGGTCAGTTTCTTCAGCCGGGGCAATTCGGTAGCGACGGTCGATCATTTCAAGATCGGTGCCTGGGCGGTTATGTCGGCGGCACTGCTCATCCTGCTGGTCACCGGGGGTTTTTGGCTGCGCAAGCCCGAACTCCGGGCGATGCTCAATGACGAAGGCACCCGGGCCCACCGGGCCGATGCGCTCGGTACCGGCTTCGTCGTCGCCATGATCACCGGAATTATCGTCTATGTCATCAATAGCGGAAGCCAGATGACCAGCCGCGAAGTCATTCACCTGATCGTTTCGCTCGGCATCGCAGCGGCCTTGGTCCGCTTCGGCTTCCTCGAACGCCGCGCGCACCAGCTTGTCTGAGCGACTCACTAATCGATTAAAAGAAAAGCGGGCCGAGCTCGGCCTTACTCAGGCCGAACTGGCGCAAATT
>JBDSRE010000134.1:0-3223 GCA_039929465.1 Sphingomicrobium sp.
TTTTCGAAGCCGAGGGTTATGGCGCCGATTATCGCAACAGTTCGACCTGCAATCTCAATCCGTGGGATCCGCGGGTTCGGCTGGTCGATCTCGCGATCGCCGGGCTGCTCGGGATTGATCCGCGACGCGGCGAAACCGTGCAGGGCCAGCGCTATCACCCGGGCCAGCAATTTCGCCAGCACGCCGATTTCTTCTTCATCGACCAGCCCTACTGGGCCGACCTTGAAAACAATGGCGGCCAGCGCACCTGGACCGCGATGGTCTTCCTCAATGCTCCCGACGGCGGTGGAGCGACCGAATTTCCAAAGCTCGGCCTGACCATCCCGCCGCAGCCGGGCCTTCTTCTGGCGTGGAACAACATGGACAGCCGCGGCGCCCCCAATGCCGCGACCATGCACGAAGGCACCACCGTCACCGCCGGCGCCAAATATATCATCACCAAATGGTTTCGCGAACGCGACTGGTGCTGAGCGGTCCGGACGGTCCTTACAGTCTTGCAACGCCGCGACCCTGTACCCATTTCTGCTCGTCACAGGGGAGCAGCTGATGAAAGATCGACTGAAGGCATTGGCCGGTCGGGCCGCGATGGTTGTCCTGATCGCAATCCTCGCCTCGATGCTAGCGTACAGTCTGCCGTTCGATCTTGCCATGTTGGGGGCGATCGACATGACTATCTATCTCGATGCCTTCCTTGGCGCTTACATCCTCTCGCGGGCCGCGCCATGGCGGAGCGTGGCGAGCGGAGCATGGACGTGGGTGCGGCGAAACATGGAGAGGGTCGCCCGGCGACCGAGGAACAGAGATCGGCGCTCGACACCGATCTCGCCGCCCGTCTCCGAGCGGTCCGCCAATGACAACGAAGATCGACCGTGGCGCGTGGCGATGGCGGCGTAATCGACGCTTACCCTCCCTCAGAGGAGGATTGTCAGCCGCCGCTGCGCCGCTCGATGGTCGCTCCGACCGCGCTCAATTTGTCCTCGAGCCGCTCGTAGCCACGGTCGAGATGATAAACCCGCAGAACCTCGGTCTCGCCCTCCGCCGCAAGCCCCGCAAGCACCAGGCTCATTGAGGCGCGCAAATCGGTTGCCATGACCTGCGCGCCGGTTAGCCGGCGCGGCCCCTGAACGATCGCCGAGCGCCCGTGGACCTCAATTTCCGCGCCCATTCGGCGCAGTTCGGGTACGTGCATATAGCGGTTCTCGAAGATTGTTTCCTCGAGGAAGCTCTGCCCTTCGGCAACACACAACATGGCCATCAATTGCGCCTGCATGTCGGTTGCGAAGCCGGGGTACGGCGCGGTCGACACTGCAACCGGCTTCAATGGCTGGTCGGCGCTAACCCGGATTCCCTTGCCGGTGAACTCCACCGCCAGCCCCGCCTGGGCAAGGACGTTGGTCGTCGCCAGCATTTCCTCGGCGCGCGGTCCGACCAGATGCAGCGAACCGCCGGTAATCCCGGCCGCGCAGGCGTAGCTCCCGGCCTCGATCCGGTCGGGCATAACGTCATAGTCGCAGCCGTGGAGCGCTTCCACGCCATCGATGATCAGATGCGAACTGCCGATCCCTTCGATGGTCGCCCCCATCGCCACAAGCAAATTGCACAGATCAACAATCTCGGGCTCGCGCGCCGCGTTGAACAATTGCGTCCGCCCGCTCGCCAGTCCCGCCGCCATCAGCGCATTCTCGGTCGCCCCAACAGACACCACCGGGAAACTGTAATCGCCGCCCGTGATCCGGCCCTTGGGCGCGCTTGCTTTGACATAACCGGCGGCAATCTCGATTTCCGCCCCCATCGCCTCGAGCGCGCGCAAGTGGAGGTCAATCGGGCGGTCGCCAATGGCGCAGCCGCCGGGCAAGGACACTGTCGCCTCGCCCATCCGCCCAAGCATCGGCCCGAGCACGAGGATCGAGGCGCGCATCTTGCGCACCATGTCGTAGGGCGCGACGGTCGAGACGATGTCGTCGGCAGTGAGGGTCATCTTGCGGCTGATTTCGCCGCGCCGAGCCCCGGAGATCTTTGTCGTGACTCCAAGCTCGTTCAATAAATGGCCGAAGCTGTCGACATCGGCAAGGCGCGGCAAATTGCCGAGCGTCAGCTTGTCCTTGGTCAACAGCGAGCACGGCAACAAGGTCAACGCGCTGTTCTTCGCCCCGCTGATCTGGATATCGCCGTCGAGGCGCTTGCCGCCCTTGATCCAGATGCTGTCCATTGGCCGCCTTTAGCGTGTGACGGAGGCGTTACAAGACGCTGTCAGGCCTTCTCCAGCGTGCACTGCAGCGGATGCTGGTTCTCACGGGCGAAGTCGATCACCTGGGTGACCTTGGTTTCGGCGACTTCATAGGTAAACACCCCGCACACTGCGACTCCGCGCTGGTGCACCTGGAGCATGGTCCGGGTCGCATCCTCGATGCTCATTGAGAAAAAGTTCTGCAGGACGAGGACGACGAATTCCATCGGCGTATAATCGTCGTTCAGCATCAACACTTTGTAGTTACTTGGCTTCTTGGTCTTGGGCCGGGTGCGCGTGACGACTCCTGTTTCGACCTCGTCAAGGCCGTCGTCGCCCTTTCTGGGGCCGGCCATCATGATAGTGTGTGCGGTCATGTTCGCGCCAGATATGGCACTCAGGCTGCTTGCGGCAAGACGCGCCCGCCGCTTCGGCCACAAAAAATGGCGGCCGCCCCACCCTAAGGGGAGCGACCGCCAGCAATCATTGCCTGATTTAGGAGGGGAGAGGGTCAGGCAACGAGAGTGTTGAAACGATCGGCATTGGCCGAAGCGCGATTCTGAAGCGGCTGGAACGTCTCGCCGGCGAGCTTGACCATCGATTCGGTCAGCTTCGAACCTTCGGTGACCATGCGGTCGAACGAAGCGCGGGCGAGTTCACTCTGCAGCTGCATATATTCAGTCGGCGATTTGGCTTCGGCGAGCGAACGGATGGCGTCCGATGCGTGCTCGACGCCGTCACGGCTCTTGGCGACCATGTCCTGGCCGATCGAGCGCGCGCCTTCGACTGCAACGCGGCTTGCTTCGACGATCGCTTCGACGTTCGAACGGGTCAGATCAGCCATTTGCTCGGCGACCTTTTGGCCCTTGCCGGCAACGTCCTGGCTGCGCTCGCCGGCATTGGCGAACATCGACTGGAACGGGGCGAAGCTAGGGATTGCGGTGAAGCCGTTGAACGGAGTGTTGGTGTTGAACATGTTGGTGATCCTTTCCTGGG